>CAZGRM010000071.1:0-14607 GCA_964528295.1 uncultured Lachnospiraceae bacterium | reverse complement strand
GTGGACCTTCAGCCCGTAATAGCCGGTGCCGCAGAAGGAAGGAATCAACGCCGGATGGATATTGATGATCCGGTTCGGGTAGGCGTCCACAATGCTCTGGCCGATCACCACCAGGCACCCGGCCAGCACCACCAGGTCCGGCCTGGCCTCCCGGATCTCCTCCAGCAGCGCCCGCTCAAAATCCTCAGGCTTGGGATGCTCCTTTCTCGTCACACAGGCCCGGGGAATCCCCGCCTGGTCAGCCCGGATCAGCGCATAGGCCTTGGGGCTGTTGCTGATCACTTTTACCACGCCGGCGTTTCGGATGGCGCCGCCTGAGATGGCGTCCAGAATCGCCTGCAGATTTGTCCCTCCGCCGGAAACCAGCACTGCCACTCTTAACATAAAGTAACTCCCTTTTCTCCATTCTCAATAGCGCCGATGACGTAGGCCGTCTCCCCGGCCGCCCGGATGGCCGCCTTCGCCTGCTCCACATCCGCCGAGTCCACGGCTACCACCATACCGATTCCCATATTGTAGGTATTGTACATCATTTCCTCGGCGATCTCTCCCCGCTCCGCCAGCATGCGGAAGATGGCCGGCACCTGATAGCTGTCCTTTTTGATCACCGCCCGAACGCCCTCCGGGAGCATCCGGGGCACATTCTCATAGAAACCGCCGCCGGTGATATGGCTGCATGCCTTCACCCGCACGCCGGCCTCCTTCACGCTCCGCAGCGCCTTCACATAGATCTTTGTGGGGGCAAGCAGCGCCTCGCCCAGGGTGGCGCCCAGCTCCTCATAGTAGGTATCCAGGGCCTCCCGCTCCATTGGGAATACCTTTCTCACCAGAGAAAATCCGTTGCTGTGCACGCCGGAGGAGGCGATGCCCAGCAGCACATCCCCGGCCTTGAGATCCTTGCCCGTGATCAGGTCCTTCTCATCCACGATACCCACCGCGAATCCGGCCAGGTCATACTCATCCTCGGGATAGAAGCCCGGCATCTCCGCCGTCTCTCCGCCGATCAGCGCCGCGTCCGACTGGGCGCAGCCCTCCGCCACACCGCTGACGATGGCCGCGATCTTCTCCGGGTAATTCTTGCCGCAGGCAATGTAATCCAGGAAAAACAGGGGCTCTCCCCCCGCGCAGGCGATATCGTTGACGCACATGGCCACACAGTCGATTCCCACCGTGTCATGCTTGTCCAGGATAAACGCCAGCTTCAGCTTCGTCCCCACACCGTCCGTGCCGGATACCAGGGTGGGCTTTTCCATCGCCTTAAACCGCTCCATGGAAAAAGCGCCGGAGAATCCTCCGATATTGGTCAGCACCTCCGGGCGCATGGTCTTCTTAATATGCTCCTTCATCAACTCCACGGACTTATATCCAGCTTCAATGTCTACTCCCGCATTCTTGTAATCCATGATTTTCCTCCAGTCTGCTTATTCCGCCTGGCGGCTCCGGTATCCGGGCCGCTCTATGACTACCGCCCCCGCGGGCGGTCCCTATTTCTTCATGTATTCCTTGTAGCCCACTTCCTTCAGCCTCGCGTCCTTGGCCTCCACCTGGCCCTTCAGCTCCCGGGCATAGGCCTTCACCTTCTCCAGTAGCTCCGGATCGGAGGTGGCCAGGATCTTGGCGGCCAGGATCCCCGCGTTGGCCCCGCCGTTGATGGCCACCGTGGCCACCGGGATGCCGGAGGGCATCTGCACGATGGAGTAGAGGGAATCTCTGCCTCCCAGGGATGTGGTGTGTATGGGGATACCGATGACAGGCATGGGGAAGATGGCCGCGCACATGCCCGGCAGATGAGCCGCCATACCCGCTCCCGCGATAATCACCTTGAAGCCCTTTGCCTCCGCTGTCTTGGCATATTCAAAAAATACATCCGGCTCTCTGTGCGCGGATATGATTGTCATTTCATACTCAATCCCGAATTTTTCCAGCATATCCGCCGCCTTGCTCATCACAGGCAGATCGGAATCGCTGCCCATCACAATACCTACTTTTGCCATTGTATTCCTCCTTATTCTGATGCTGAGTTATCATCCGCCCTTTTTCAGGCTGTTCCAATTTTACTAGGGATAGCCGGGCTTGTCAATGGCCGGGGGCTGATTTTCCCGCCTATTCCAACGGTTTGTTCAGCTCCTCCGTGCCGGGAAGGACGAATTTGCCGTCCTCGATAATAGAAATTTGTCCCCCGCCGGCGGTGAGCACCCGGATATGTCCCAGCTCCTCGTAGGGGATGGTGATATCCGTATGACAGCCGAAATAGGCCTTCGCCGGATCTTCTTTTCTCAGCAGGGACACCTCGTTATCCCTGGCGATGATCTCCTTGCCGTTGGGATTGTAGACCGGGGTATCCTCCTGCCAGCTGTAGCAGGTGTCTCCCACGGCAAAGTGGGGCCCCATCTTCTCCGCGATCAGGATGGGGAGCTTGTCCGCGATCCGGTACTTTTTCGCCACGGCGTAGGCCGTGGTGTTGGTGCCGATGGCAAATTCTCCCATGGGAAGGGTCTCATGGTGGAACAGAATATTCTCCAGGATATACGCCCGGTTCTCCTCCGGGGTGGGGAAATTGGAGCAGCGGTACTCCGCGATCCGTCCCTCCGCAAAGCGAAGCTCCAGATTCTCGTAGTTCAGCTCCTTCAAAAACACCTGCTTCACGTGGAGCACCCCATTGGTGCCCGACAGTCTGGGGGAGGTGAAGACCTCGCCCACCGGGATATTCACATCCGCCACACAGTTTTCAAAGAGGGTCTGGCGCTCCGGGTCGGAGAGCTTGGCAAGAGCCACCGTCAGATCCGTGCGGTTGCCGTCCTTGCCCTGGATGTGGACGGCCGCGCCCTGATCCAGCGCGTCGATGATGACCTGCTGGATCTTCCGGTACAGCATGTAGTCCAGAGTGTTGATCTTCACGGTCTCCCGGAAAATCTCCTCAAAGGGATCGCCGATCTCCGGCACCGGGAAGGCGATGATGGTGAAGCTTCTCTCCTTTCCTATTATATACTGGTTGGTGATCTGGGAGGACTCGTTGTCCAGGGAGATAGACAGCCTCTGCTGCTTCTCCGACAGATGGTAAGCCTCCGGCGCGGACGCGGGGGCAAAGGGCTTTTCCCCAAAGACCTCCACCACAGCCGGCCCCGCATGGCCCGCCGCCAGCTCCCTCACCGACTCATAGGAGGCCCGCAGCACTCCCAGCTTCCGCTCCACAAACCGTTTGTCCAGATAGATGGCGTTGTCCGCCCGGTGATCATAGTCAAACTGGCGGTTGGGTATGGCGCCGTTGTAGCCGATACGCAGGTTCTGCCTCTTGTTCAGAGTGCTGACTGCCGCCCGGTAGATCACGGGACGCAGGCCCATCTTCTCAAAATTCAAAATGGCCCGGCGGATCATCCGCTCAAAGCCCAGATTGTACCGGATATTCACCGTCTTCTTGATGGACAGATCCTTGCCGCCCAGCACAAAGCCGATCCGGTACCCTTCGGTGTAGGTATCCGCCATGGCGGCGATCTCCTCCTCGGAAAGAGAATTCAGGAAGGCCGCCATCCGCAGCTCATTCTCCGACACGTACTCCCCATAGCGGTACAGATAGCGCGGATCCCCCAGATCCGACT
Source organism: uncultured Lachnospiraceae bacterium (assembly GCA_964528295.1). Taxonomy (GTDB): domain Bacteria; phylum Bacillota; class Clostridia; order Lachnospirales; family Lachnospiraceae; genus Choladousia. Next base: position 11,011 of record CAZGRM010000071.1, on the reverse strand, counting down.
CCATCACGATCCTGGCCGCGAAGTCCAGGTCCGGGTCAACGCCCTCCCGGACTCTCCGGCTCAGAAACAGCTCGCTGTAATCGCTGGCAAACCAGTATACGATCTGCTGGATCTCCTTGTACTCCGGCAGCTCCTCCTGCTCAAAACGGTTGTAAATCTCGATGAACAGCTCCAGGCACACCACCGCCTCCTCCAGCCGTCCCTCAAAGGCATAGACGATCAGAGACCGCAGCTCCGTATACAGAAAGCTGAGGATCCTGCCGTGAACCTCCCCCAGCTCCCCCACCGCGAAGGCGGGATTTCCGTAGCTCCTCCCATAGTTTTCCGGCAGGATATCCCGATAGAGCGCCAAATTCAGCTCCTGCCACTGCTCCAGCGTATAGTCTTTGGTCTCCCCGGACGCCAGGGTCCGCCGCAGCGCGTCCATCTGGATCAAAAACTCCGCCATTTTCCTGAAATAAACGCAAAAGGGAGCGGGAACAGTCTCTTCCCCGCCGATTCCCCGTATCCGCTCCATCGCGAGACTGTACCGCTCCTCCAAATATTCTTCGTGATTGCTCTGATCCATGTCTCTCCTCCTGTCCAGTCACGTCTGTCACTCGATTTCTACATATTTACTAAACCAAGGCACACAATAAAAAACCATGCCCCGATGGCAAAGGTACTCAGAATCGTTCCAAATTTTCCGCAAAAATAGGATTTGCACTCATCCCGGAAGCTGATGAAGCCGTACCTCAGCCCGCAGCAGGCCAGCACGATGCCGGCAAAGCCCACCGCGCCGATCCATGTATTTGCCATTCCCTGGAGCAAAAAAGAAATCATCAGCAGCAGCGCCAGCACCGCCACCGACGAGATGCTCATCACCATGGACGCCACCCCGTTGGCGGAGTATTTCTTTTCCTCGAAGGAATAGCTCTGTCGTTTCGCCATACTATTCTCCTTACTTTCTCTTATGCCAACTGTGAAACGCTGTCATGTTTTCTCTGAGGCCCAAAGCCGCCTCCCTGTCAGATCCCGCCTGCCCTGCGGTAGCACCGGCTGCAGACCCAAAAGATGCCGTAGCCCAGCAGCCCGCCCAGCGTGTTCAGGATCATATCGTCCACGTCAAAACAGCCCACCTGAAACAAAAGCTGGGACACCTCAATAATCGCGCTGATCTCAAAGCTCAGCAATGTCACCCTCCAGGGACTGCGCACATCCCGGACCATAATGGGAAGCAGCGCCCCGAAGGGCATAAACCCAATCACGTTTCCCGCCAAATTCAGAAATACGGAGCGCAGCCCCAGCACCCTCCAGTAGACCAGATACCGCCGGATCTCCCGGAAGGGCACCACATTGTAGCTGTAGAACGCCCCCTCCATCCCTCTGCCAAATCCCTCGGATAAAAACAGAAAATAGATCAGGCCCAGGATATACAGGCCGAACAGGCAGGCGCCGGAGATCTTGATCCCCTTTCTGACCACAGCCGCCATCAGAACGTGATGGTGTTTTTGCTCTTCAGCAGCCTGGCGCTGCTGACCAGCAGAAGAACTCCCGACGCAATCCCCGTGATCAGGATCACAATGCCCATCACCAGGTTCCAGATACCCGCGTTCGTCACCGTCTTGTAAAGCTTTTCGTTCATAGAACACCTCTTCCTGTCTCATAAATACTTATATCCGGCTAAGCCAAACCATTATGCCCCATACATTTCATAATATGCGTCGATGGCGGCCTTCATCTCATCGTCAATGATCACTTTTCCCTTGTATTCCCTGCCATACAGATGCTCCACCACCTCGGCCATGGTCACGATGGCCGTGGTCTTCAACCCGTATTTTTCCTCAATCTCCGCCAGCGCGCTCTTTTCTCCCTGCCCCCGCTCCATGCGGTCCACGGACACCACCAGTCCCAGCACATCCACCTGCCCCTGGGCCCGGATGATGGGCAAGGTCTCCTGAATGGAGGTGCCCGCCGTAGTCACATCCTCGATGATCACCACCCGGTCTCCGTCCCGGATGGGACTTCCCAGCAGAATTCCCTTATCGCCGTGGTCCTTGATCTCCTTGCGGTTGGAGCAGTAGCGGATATCTCTGCCGTAGAGCTGGCTGATGGCGGTGGTGGCCGCCACGGTCAGCGGAATCCCCTTGTAGGCCGGTCCAAACAGCACGTCAAAATCCAATCCGAACCGTTCCCGGATGGCTCTCGCATAGTATTCTCCCAGCCTGCGCAGCTGAGTCCCGGTGCGGTAAAAGCCTGTGTTTACAAAGAAGGGCGTCTTCCTCCCGCTCTTCGTCACGAAGTCCCCGAACCGAAGCACCTCACAGTCCACCATAAATTCTATAAACTCTCTCTTATACTGTTCCATTCTATCCTCAAAACCTCCCGTTTCCAAGGCTTCCTCTGGAGCCATAAAATTCTTTTTCATTCTAACATAACATCCTGAAAATAACAATTCCTTTCTTCAAGATCCTCACCGCCGCGCCTGAGCCATTTCCTTCCAAAACAAATATCCCCCTCCGTTTTGCCCGCCGGAGGGGGATATTCTGCTCCTTCTCATAGCCTCGGCTCGCCGCGCAGGGTAATCGAGGCGCCTGCCTTGCCATCTGTCTCAAAAATCAAAATGCGGTTCCTTCCTTTTTGGATCAGCGGTCCCGGAACATACAGCCGCCTCTGGGGCCCGATCTCCCAAAACCGGCCCAGGTGGAAGCCATTGATAAAGGCCACTCCCTTTCCCCACCCGGTAAAGTCGAGGAACGTATCGCAGCCCTCCTCCGCCTCAAAGGAAAACTCATAAAAGCCCGGGGTCCCCTCCTCAAGAGGCAGCGTAAAATCAAGGCCGGACAGATCCTCCATGGGAAGACAGTACTGCTTCCAGTAATAATGCTGCTGGCCATTTACCGTCACCCCCTGGCCGATGCCCTTCCTCTGGTTCTCCATCAGCGGTCCGTAGTTCACCCGGCCCATATTTTCCATCAGGACAGAAAGCTTTCTGCCCTTTGGCAGCGGTTCCCGGAAAACCTTTTCCTCCAGAAGCTCCCGGTCATAGAGCACCGCCACCGGTTTTTCATCCACGAATAGGTTGGCCCGGTCGTTGGCTCCATACAGGCGGACGCGCTCCACCTCCACACCGCCGGCTCCCCCGTCCCGGCGCTCTCCATCCTCCCCGCTCAGACGGTTATTCCCCCGGGAGCGATCGTCCTCAAATTCTCCTCCCCGGCTTCCCAGGCCGCACTCATACAGCGTGTAGCCGTAGCCCTGCCCCAGCTTCTCCATGCACTGGGGCATCACACTCTCCACCGGTGCCGCCAGATTTTTCAGATTCGGAAACAGCCCGGTGCTTTGCTCCACCTTAAGCTCCCCGTAATCCTTCCGGCGGATCCTTGTGGAGAAGGTCACCTCCGGGATATCCGTATACTTCGCGATGACCCGCCTAAACGCCTCATATTTCGGCGTGATCTGTCCGTCCTCCGTCAGCAACGCGTCATAATCGTAGGAGGTCACATCCGGCATGAGCCGGTCATAATAATTGGCTCCGTTCATAAAACCAAAGTTTGTGCCGCCGATAAACATATAAATATTCATGCTGCCCTCTGAGAGAATCTCATCCAGGGCCTGAATATGCTTTTCCGTGTCCTCGGTCTGGTGGCAGGGATCCCCCCAGGCGTCAAACCAGCCCACCCAGAACTCCATGCACATCAACGGCCTCTCCCCGATCCGGCTCCTCAGCTTCGCGAACCGCTCTCTGCCGTTGGAGCCGAAATTTCCCGTCTGCAGCGCCCCCTTCACCCTTCCGGCCTCGAAGAAATCCCCCCGCATGTCGTCCGAGGTCACCAGCGGCACCTCACAGCCCAGACCCCTCATCAGATTTTTCATATATTCCAGGTATCCCGCGTCATTCCCATACGCGCCATACTCATTTTCCACCTGCATCATAATAACCGGCCCGCCCTGAGTGACCTGCAGCGGATAGAGGATCGGAAACAGGACCTGATAATATTCCCGCACATGGTTCAGATAGGGCTCGTACCCGCAGCGCAGCCGCATTCCGTCCTCCTTCAGGAGCCAGTAGGGAAGGCCGCCGAACTCCCACTCCGCGCAGATAAAGGGGGCGGGGCGCAGGATCACCCACAGTCCAAGAGCCTGGGCCATGCCCACAAATCTCACCACATCCAGCCTGCCGGAAAAATCAAAGACGCCCTTTTCCTTCTCGTGCAGGTTCCACGGAATGTAGGTCTCCACCGCGTTGCAGCCCAGAGCCTTCAGCTTTTCCAGCCGGTCCTGCCAGTATTCCGGAACAACCCGGAAATAATGGATGCTGCCTGAAATAATCTTGATGTTCTTTCCATTTAAATAAAAATCATCCCGGATCTCAAATATATTCTTCACAATTTTTCCCTCATCGTCAAATCTCTGCTTTTTTAAAAAGAGGCAGAGATAAAATCTGTCTCTGCCTCTTCTTTTCAATCATTCATCTGTGGTCCGGCCTTTGGCCCGGAAATTACTCCCCGTAAAGAGCCGTGATCTGTGACTGAAGCTCGGCGGTCACGTCCTCGATGCCCGCGGCCACGAGAGCAGCCTGGTACTCGGCAACGATCTCCTCCGCCGTACCGCTGTATTTGCCGTAGGCGATCTGCTTCATGTAGTTGGTGTGGATCTCGGAGATATTGTTGATCTGCGCGGAAATGTAATCCACATCCGCCACAAACTGGCCGTACATATAGGGCTGCGCGATCTCATCGTACTCCGCGTACAGAGCCTCGATGGCATCCCAGTTGTACTCGGCGTTCTTCAGCTCCAGCGCGTCGTTACGTCCCCACCAGTAGTTGGTCATACCATTGATGTTCTGCGTATCGGAATTGTATCCCTCCGGCTCGGTCTTGTAGATATCATCTACCACCTCGTAGGAAACACCCTCGATGCCGTAGCAGAACAGACGGTAGCACTCCGGATCATTTCTGAGCAGGTCATAAACCATCAGCGCCCGCTCCGGGTTCTCGCTTGCCGCGGACACAGCCATAGCTCCGTGAGTGATGTTCAGGGCTGTCAGGTTGCTGGTCTCCTGTCCGAAGTAGAAGAAGCCCACCTCAGCGTCCTCGTCGTCATTGTAGAGGGTATTGGCCTCAGTCTTGCTGGCCAGGTCAGCCCAGGTCTGCGTGTGATGCTGCTCTACGGACACCTGTCCGTTCCGGAACTCTGTCCGGTTGTCCACAGCTGTGTTGTTCAGAACGTCTGTGGGCCATACTCCGAGGGTATCCCACTCCTTCATCAGCTCCGCAAACTCCACCAGCAGATCGGTCTCGGTCAGGTACGGAGAGTAGATGGTATAGGGATCATCCTGTGTGCCGCCCCACATAGCGCCGCTGTTGATACCGTCGATGGAGATGTAATTTGTGTGAGAGGCAAGCCAGCCGCCCACCACTGTTCCGTACTGTGTTCCGTCTGAATCCCACAGAGCCTTCAGATCCGGATAAGCGTCCTTCACATAGGTAAAGTAAGTGGTCAGATCAGCCCAGCAGGTGATGCCGTCTTCCAAACCGGCCTCTCTTGCCCAGTCCATACGATAGGCAAAGCCGTGATTGGTCCACTGAGTGTAATTGTCCTCCGGCATCAGATAAATCTCGCCGTTGTACTTACACATATCCCAGTCCTCCGCCGGAACATTCGCCCAGGTGGCCGGAGCGTAGGTCTCCAGCATTTCATCGGACAGCTCCAGGAAAGCGCCGTTCTTCGCGTTGGGCCACGCGTCCAGCCAGTCAGAGGCCGTACCTACCAGATCCACAGAGCCGTCCATGGACGCCAGAGTCAGGTTGTAGTTGGAAAGATAATCGGTCCATGAGATGTACAGAATATCCAGCTCCGCATTCACCTTCTCTGTCAGAATCGCGTTCAGCTGATCCATCATGGCGTTCAGATTCTCCAGAGACTCTCCGTCCGGCTTGTCACCGGTGGTCATGTAGGTGATCACCACATGCTCCGAGGTGTCCACATCACCCCAGTTTGCCCAGTAGTCCGCGCCGGACTCCTCCGCGCTCGCCACGCACGCGCCCGTCATCAGACTGGCTGTCATGCATGTTGCCAACAATGCTGCCATTACTTTTTTCTTTCTCATAAAAGAAACCTCCTTTTTTTATTTATCATCATCCCGCTCTCCGGCGGGACAACAACCAAAGAATCCAGGGGCATCAGCCCTTTACAGCGCCCACGGTAATACCGCTGATAAAATACTTCTGAACGAAGGGGTATACCAGAACCACCGGTCCGGTGGCCAGCACCGCCGTGGCCATCTTAATACTGTTGGACGGAATATCCGAAATATTGACGTACTGCCCCGCCACGGAATTCTTCAGGGCGTCCGTCTTGTTGATCACCTCGTAGAGCATGTACTGCAAGGGCTTCACAGCCACCTTGGAGCTGAGGAACAGGGAGGACTGATACCACTCGTTCCAGTAGCCCAGAGCCAGGAACAGGCCGATGGTGGCCAGAGCCGGTTTGATCAGGGGCAAAATGATGGACAGGTAGATTTTGAAATCGCCCGCGCCGTCGATCTTGCCGGATTCCGTCAGGTCGTGGGGAATTGCCTTGATGAAGTTCTTCATCAGGATCACCAGCCAGGGGGACATCATCAGCGGGCACAGCACCGCCAGATAATTATCCTTCAAATGATAGGTCTGAGTCATCATCAGGTAGTAGGGAGCCAGACCTGCTGAGAACAGACTGGTGAAATAAATATAGAAGGAAATCACGTTCCGGAAGGGGAAATCCTTTCTCTGAAGCGCGTAGCCAACCATAGAGATAAAGAACAATCCCAGGAAAGTGCCGCACAGCGTCATTCCGATCGTCAATATGTACGCCTTAAAAATTGTTCCCGTCTTCAAAACCGCGCTGTAGGCAGCCGTGGTGAAAGCCTTTGGCAAAAGCTGCACGCCCTCCGCCATGATCACCGACTCACTGGTAAAGGAGGTGCTCAGAATGATCAGGAAGGGGATCACACAGCACAGCGCGTACAGTGTCACAAACACATATCCAAATCCCCGGATGATCTTATCCGACGTTCCCAGCTTTATATTCGTGTTTTCTTGTTCCATTTCTTTCTTTTTCGCAGCCATAACTTACCTCCTCCGCTTAGAACAGGGAATAATCCGGTTCAATCTTTTTCACAATAAAGTTCACTACCATAACGATCACAAACCCAATCACAGACTGATACAGGCCCACTGCCGATGCCGTGGAGAAGTTGAAATCGGTCATAGTCGCCCGGTACACGTAGGTCTCAATGATATCGGTGGTGCCGTACAGCAAAGAGTTGGTACCGACGATGTTGTAGAACAGTCCGAAGTTTCCTTTTACGATGCCGCCCAGCGCGAACAGAAGGAGAATTACGATGGTGGGCTTCAGGCTGGGAAGGATGATATAGCGGATTCTCTGGAAGCCGTTGGCTCCGTCCACCTTGGCCGCCTCCATCATCTCTCCGTCAATTCCCATAATGGACGCGAAGTACACGACGGAATTGTAACCGGTCTGCTGCCACAGATAAACGATAACCAGAATTCCCGGCCATACGGACGCGTCCGAGTAGGGCTGGAACAGGCTTTCCTCCGCCACACCCAGGGCTTTCAGAATGCCGTTCACGAAACCGGTATCATAATTCAGTAAATTAAATACCAGAAGGCCTACCAAAACCTGAGAAATAAAGTAGGGCAGGAACATCAACGTCTGGGATACCTTTCGGAACCACTTACTGCGCACCTCATTCAAAAGAATGGCCACAAACACCGCCAGGAAATTACCCGCCAGGATAAACACGATGTTGTAAAGGATCGTGTTCTTTGTCAGAGTCCACAGCTTGCCTGAGGTAAGCAGGAACTCAAAGTTCTTCAGCCCCACAAAGGTGCTGCCGAAGATTCCGTCCCGGTAGTTGTACTTCACAAACGCCACCCAGATGCCCGGCAGCGGCATGTAGTTAAACGCGAAGAAAAATAGAACCGCCGGAAGGCACATGAGCAGCAGGATGCGGTACTTCACGACCTTCTGCCAGAAGGTCAGGTTGCTGGCCCGATGCTTCACTTTTACTGCTTTCGTTTTCATAAAACTTTCCTCCTTTTTTTGATATTGTCCGATATTCATTTGATACCGGTTTCGTCTCAGTTATTGTAGCACTAATGTACCCCCCCGGCAAGCATTTTTCGACCTCGCTCCATTATTTCTTGTAATTTTGCCAAATTGCGCCCTCGGTTTTTGTACATATTGTCCAGAGAATAGGCGCAAAAAAGAGCGTCCCGGCCGCCGCCGGCGCTCTTTTTCGAAAATTTTTCTGAATCCGTTCTCAAATCCCCCTCTTTCCAACACCCGGTTTCAATTTCGCCGAGGCCGGACCGCGGTGAAAAAACGTTCCGCAAGACCCGCTTCCCATCCGGCGAAACACAGGACAGCCGGCGCAAAAAAAGGTCCCTTCGGACCTTTTTTCACTCTTACTTTGGCTGAACAGGAGCGGGGCCGCTGCTTCTTCGCACCACCAGGGAGGGACTCACGATCTGCAGGGCCTCCCCCTGGACCCCCTCCGCCGCCTGGATCGCCGCCTCCACCAGCCGCCGGCCGAACTCATCATAGTTGTAATCCACGGTGGTGAGCCCCGGAAATGTGATCTCCGCTATGTAGGTATTGTCGTAGCTGACGACGGAAATATCCTCCGGCACCCGTATCCCATGCTCCTCCAGACAGCGCACCACGCCCGCCGCGGTGAAATCGTTGATGGCGACAACAGCCGTCAGTTTCTTTTTCATATCCAGGAGCCGGTTCATCTCCTCATATCCATGCTCCAGGCTATAGCTTCCGTTCAGGGTTACGATTTCCGGATCATAGGGAATGTGGGCCGAGACCAGCATCTGCCGGTATTGAGTCACCTTCTCATAGGTGGAAAGCACGTTGATATCCCCGCCCACCAACGCGATATGCCGGTGCCCCAGATTCAGAAGATGATCCATCAAAAGCTCCATGGCCTTCATGCTGTCGATGCGGACCGCCCTGCACTTTGTGCCGTCCAGCCGTCCGGTGACCACCACAGGGGTGGTCTTCATCAGCTGATTCACCTTCTCCACATACTCGATATTGGAGACGATGGAGTCCACGTTCCCTCCCATCTGAATCACCGCGTCCACCCGGTGCTCCTTCAGACGGTCAAGAAGCACCCCCTCATTGTCCCAATTATTCATGGAATTACACAATATCGCGGAATATCCCGCCTCCGCCGCCGCCTTCTCACAGCTGGCAAACAGCTCCGCATAATACGGATTTCGGATATCCGCCGCCAGAATCCCGATGATCCTGCTCTTCGTGTCCGCCAGCCCCCGGGCAAAGGCGTTTGGCCGAAACTGATACTTATCAATCAGCTCCTGCACACGCTGCTTCTTTTCCTGCCGGACATTCGCGCTGCTGCTCAGCACCCGGGATACCGTCGCCGGAGAGACGCCCGCCTCTCTGGCGATATCATATATTGTTATTTCTTTATTTTCATTCGTCTTTGCCCCCTGCTGTGCTCCCATAAAGTCCTCCTTCCAGCATCGATCAAGCATCTTGTCCGCACTCTGTCTTCCATTATATTTAAAAAACCGATCCAGCGCAAGTGATATTTGGCTGTATCGGGCGGATATTCTCACAAAAAATTTCTCCTTTTACCTAAAAAGGAGCCACTTTTCATGGTTCCTTCTGTCCCGGGGACACTTCCGCTTTACAGAAATCTCCACCGCATGACGCTTGCCGCGGATGTCTGGTTTTCTTTCCACGCATGGCCCTCGGCCGCAGATGTCCTTTTTCCACGCATGGCCCTCGGCCGCGGATGTCCTTTTTTTCTTTCCACACATGGCCTTCGCTACGGATATCCTTTTTTCTTTCCACGCATGGTCTTCGGCTACGGATGTCCTTTTTCTTTCCACGCATGATCTTTCCGCCAATCCATGGGCCTCTTTTTCAGCGCACCGCCCCGATCAAATCCGTCATCTGTTTCACCTGGTACCGTTCCATATACTCCGATATTCCGTCAATGACCTTCAACGTAGTCATGGGATCCCGGAAGCTGGCGGTACCCACCGCCACCGCCGTGGCCCCGGCTAAAATAAACTCCAGCGCGTCCTCCGCCGTGGCGATTCCGCCCATACCGATAATCGGAATCCCCACCGCCTGGGCGGTCTGATATACCATCCGAACCGCTATGGGATGAATGGCCGGCCCCGACACTCCTCCGGTCTTATTCGCCAGGGCAAATGTGCGGCGGTGGACGTCAATCTTCATTCCTGTCAGGGTGTTAATCATGGAGAGGGCATCCGCGCCTCCCGCCTCCGCCGCCCGGGCGATCTCCGTGATATCCGTCACATTCGGGCTCAGCTTCATGATCACCGGCTGCTTCGCCCGGCTCTTGATCTCCTTTGTGATGGCCTCCACCGCCCGGGGATCCTGGCCAAAGGAAATGCCGCCGCACCTTACATTAGGGCAGGAAATATTGATCTCCAGCAAATCCACCGGCTCCTCCGCCAGACGCTCCACCACCTGGCAGTAATCCTCCGTGGTCCGCCCGCAGACATTCACAATCACCCTCGTGTCAAACTGCTCCAAAAAGGGAAGGTCCCGCCCGCAAAAGGTGTCGATGCCGGGATTCTGCAATCCGATCGCGTTCATCATTCCGCTTTTGATCTCCGCCACCCTGGGAGTAGGGTTGCCCGCCCAGGGCACATTTGCCACGCCCTTCGTCACCACCGCCCCCAGCCGGTTCAAATCCACAAACTCACCGTATTCCATGCCCGAGCCAAATGTTCCCGAAGCCGTCATCACCGGATTTTTCAGCTCCACTCCGGCAATCTTCACTCTCAAATCCGCCATTTTTCCCTCCGTACCGCTTTGCCGCGGCATAAATTATCGTCCGCCCTGTCTATCTCAAGCACCGTTCTCTCTTCCGCTGTCCTTCTCCGCGTCCGCTAGAGCGTATTTGAAAATTGCTTGTGCCTGGATGGCTGATCCAATTTGTGGGATATCCGAGTCC
>CAZGRM010000070.1:3584-14705 GCA_964528295.1 uncultured Lachnospiraceae bacterium | reverse complement strand
ATTTATTTCTCACTATTTTAGCATAAGGGAACTACTTTTTCAACGCTCTGAGCCTGCCATTTCAGCTTTAATCACGGACCGTGGCAAAGAATAAATTGACGTCTTTTTGGGCTTGTTATAAAATAAAAGGAAAACGAGGAGTCTGATGAAATGAATCCGAAATTCAGTATAGCAAAAATCATATCTACAGGCCGCCTTTCAGATAGAAATCAAAAAGAACTGCAGGCGCTTCTTGGCCGGGCAGAGGAGCTGGAAGCGGAGTTCCTTTTTTATGATATTACCGGCGATGAGGATTGCCGGAAGCTGGGTCGTACATTTGCTGAGAATTACCCGGGAGCGGTGACCTTCCTGGAAATGCCGGGGAGCGGTATGGCGGACTGTTATAATGACTTTTTGCGCCGCTGTCAGGGCCATTTTTTGCAGTTTTCCAAAATTACAACTACTTGTTCCGAGGATTCGTTCCAAAAAGTGCGGAGTGCCTTTCAGGAGCATCACGCTTCCATGGTTTCTCTTTTTCCTGTGCAGACCAATACCAGTATCCATACACCGCAGATATTGTTTAAGTATAAGCAGCCGGTGATTCATCTTGCGGATACACCCTTGTCTATGCATCTGGTTTTGGACGCTTTCTTTGTGAACCGGGAGCTGGTGGATGGTCCGATCCCGGAAACTCTGGTGGAAGAAACCGGCTTGATGCTGTTTTTGATTCGGCTGCTGGAGCGGGCGAAGGCTTACGTGCTGCTGGACTCCCCCTGCAATTTAGATGATTATACCTGCAATGACCGGTACAACTATGCGTCCTTATACAAAAAGGAATGGTACAGTCAGGAAATCAGGGAGACACTGATCCCATTTTTAAAAGAGAAGCCGGACAGCCAGATCCGTCAAGCCGGTACAGCGCTGATGATTCAGATGAAATTTTCCGGCAACTCAGATGACCGGAATAAGAGGATCCTTTCGGAGACAGAGCTGGATGATTTTTTTGCTGCCTGCCGTGAATTATTCCAATTGATGGATGATCAGCTTCTTGTTTGGAGCGCATGGATGGATGAGAGGGAATACCCCCATTTTATGGGTGTCAATTATTTGCGGATGAAATATCCGGACAAATGTCCTCTGATACAGAACCGCCAGGATCCGACCGGAAGGTGGGGGATTGTTTGGGATGAGACCTTCGTGGAATATTATGACTCCATCGCCTTTCGCATTATCGCTCTGAACCATCAGGACCAGGGGCTGGTTTTCGAGGGGGAGGTGCTGAATGTTCAATTTGCCGACTATGACCGGATCCATTTTTATCTGTGCCATGGCAAAGAAAAGATTCCCGCTCAGCGGACAGAGATATACTCTTTGAACAAATATTTCGGCCGTTCACTGAAAAAAGGCTATATGGTTCGTGTGGTATTAGCGCGTGATGTCTATGAAAAGGACTGCTTCCGGTTCCATTTCGAGGTGGAGTATGACGGTCATTTCAGCCAGGTAAAGTGCAATTTTTCCAAATTCCAGTCCAGACTCCACAAGGATACTACCTGCTCCTATTGGAAGTTTGACGGCCATCTGCTGAAATATCTGGGGGCGAATCAAGGGCTTCTGATTCAGCGCTGTACTCCGGTCCGCCATGTGTCCTGTGAGCTGCAGCTTCTGGCCGCGTTGATGAAAAAGCTCCGAAAGCCATCAAACGGTGTGGATGTGAAGCGTGCGCTTTCTCTTCGCTTTCTGTACTGGCTCACACGGCCATTTTACGGAAACAAAGGATACTGGATTACCTTTGATCAGCTGTTTAAGGGCGGCGATAACGGAGAATATTTCTTCCGCTACGTGAGAGAGCATCATCCGGAGGTCCCCATATACTATATTTTGAATGAGGATGCCCCGGAATATCCGGAATTGAAGAGGAAGTACGGACATGTATTAAAATATGGATCCTGGAAGGCGGCTTTGCTCTCTTTGAATGCCCGCTTGGTATTTGCCACACGGGTCGGTGTAAATCAATATTTAGGAATCAAAAAATTTGATGAATATTATGCGAGAGACCTATTTCATGCGGATGTGGTATGCCTGCAGCACGGACTGACCATCCAGAAAATCGCGCAGTATCAGAACCGGCTTTTTGACAATACCAAATTATACTACTGTGTATCTCCCCGTGAGGTGGAGAATATCAAAAAGCCGATCTATGGTTACGATGACAGCATGATTGCGCTGACGGGAGCGCCCCGCTACGATGGTTTGTTGGGAGCAAAGCCCAGAAGACAGATTTTGATCACTCCCACCTGGCGGCGAAGCGGAACCGCCGGCACCAATGATAAGGGGAAAAATTATGATTACAGTGTAAATTTCCGGTCGACGGTTTATTACCAGATTTATAATACGCTGATAAATGATAAGCGCCTTATCGACTGCGCCCGGCGCACAGGGTACCGGGTCGTTTACCTTCTTCACCCGATTCTCAGTCCACAGCTGGAGGATTTTGAAAAGAATGACTTTGTGGATATTCTTCCGGGGACTCAGGTTAATTATGAAAAGATCCTTCGGGAGTCCAAGCTGATGGTGACCGATTATTCCGGTGTACAGTTTGATTTTGCTTATATGAAAAAGCCATTGGTGTATTATCGGCCGTCTCAGCTGCCGCCTCAGTATGAGGAGGAGGATTTTGGGTTTGGCCCCATCTGTACCACGAATGAGGAGATGGTTCATTGTCTCTGCGGCTATATGGAAAAGGACTGTCTCATGGAAGAAGAATATAGAAAGAATATAGAAAAATTTTTCCCATATGAGGATGCCTCCAATTGTGCCCGGGCATATGAGGCGACTCTTCGGAAATTTGGGCACTGACAGGGATAGAGCCCCACGGCGGCTTCTGTAAAGGTGAAATCGCCGTGTAATCGGGTGTCAGCTTTACAGGTAAGATGGAATATGTTAAAATCCATAAGAGGAAATCGGAGCGGAAAGGACTGGATATAGAAATGCAAATATTGAAATATCGGATAAAAACATTATTCAAGTATAAAGATTTGATCAAGGAGCTGGTACAGCGGGATTTGAAATTAAAATACAGACGCAGCTTCCTGGGATATTTGTGGAGTGTTTTAAATCCACTGTTGGTTATGCTTGTGATGACGCTGGTGTTTTCCACCATATTCGCAAAGCAAATTGAAAACTTCCCGGTGTATTTGTTTACCGGCCGTATGCTGTATGATTTTTGGAAGCAAAGTACCACAAACGCAATGAAATCTGTCACGGGAAATGCGGCTTTGCTGAAAAAAGTCTATATACCGAAATATATTTTTACCTTTGCGAAGGTGACAAGCTGTATGGTAGATATGGTATTGTCTATGGGAGCCCTGATTATTGTTATGCTGGTGACGCGTGCTCCGTTTTACTGGGAATTTCTCCTTTGCCCCATTGTGATTCTTCAAGTATATATTTTTTGCTGCGGTCTTGGATTTTTCCTGGCCCAGCTCAGTGTATTTTTCCGTGATGTTCAGTATATTTACAATGCGGTGCTGACCGCGTTACTGTATATGACACCGATTATGTACCCGATTGAGCGGCTGCCGAATTACCTGATCATACTGATCAAAGGCTGCAATCCCCTTTACTACTATGTGGCTCAATTCCGGGATCTCATTTACTACGGCAGATTTCCGGGCCCGAGAATATTTTGGGGCGGGTGGATCCTTGCTTTTTTGATGTTAAGTATCGGTGTGTGGAGCTTTCAGCGTTCGAAGGATAAATTTATTCTCTATATATAATTTTGTGCAGCAGGAGGAAAAAATGAGCGATTACGTGGTGGATGTTGATCATTTGTCAATTCGGTTCAACCTCGCAAGTGAAAAGGTGGACAACCTGAAAGAGTATGCGATTAAACTGGCAAAGCGTCAGCTGATGTTTCAGGAGTTTTTGGCTCTACAGGATGTTTCTCTGAAAATCAAAAAGGGTGAGTCCTGGGGACTGATCGGAACGAATGGATCCGGAAAATCTACACTTTTAAAGGCCATCAGCGGGATTCTTAAGCCGTATAAGGGAACCGTGGAGACAAGGGGAAGTATTGCGCCGTTGATTGAGCTTGGAGCAGGTTTTGATAACAATCTGACGGGCCGTGAAAATATATTCCTGAATGGGATGGTGCTGGGACATTCCAGGCAGTTTATGGAGGAACATTTTGACGAGATTGTGGAGTTCGCGAGCTTGGAGAAATTTCTCGATTCTCCCATCAAGAATTTTTCCTCCGGTATGAAAGCTCGGCTTGGTTTTTCTGTGGCGACTATGGTAAATCCGGATATTTTGATTGTGGATGAAGTGCTGGAGGTGGGTGACTACCGGTTCCGGAGAAGGTGCAATGAGCGAATGCAGCAGCTGCTTTCCAGTGGAACAACGCTTCTGTTTGTGTCTCATAATATTCAGTCTGTGAAGAACCTCTGCCAAAATGTTCTTTGGCTGGATAACGGGAAGGTCCGTATGTGCGGAGCCGCGGACGAGGTCTGCGATGCCTACAAGGAGGAGCAGGAAAGACTTTCCAGAGAAAAGAAGGAGAGGCGCAGAAAAAAGCTGAGAGAAAAAGGGGTTCCCTATGACTATCTTGTGGTAGGGGCGGGACTGTACGGTGCGGTGTTTGCCCAGGAAATGACGAGAAAGGGCAAACGCTGTCTTGTAATTGATAAAAGAGATCATATAGGCGGTAATATTTATACGGAAGATGTGGAGGGAATTCAGGTACACAAGTACGGCGCGCATATTTTTCATACCAGCAATGAGAGAGTGTGGAAATATGTGAATAAGCTGTCTGAATTTAATAATTATGTCAACTCGCCGGTGGCGATTTACAAAGATGAATTGTATAATCTGCCATTTAATATGAATACCTTCAGTAAGCTGTGGAATTTGAAGAAGCCTCAGGAAGTGAGGGACAGGATCGCAAAACAGATTGCGGAGCTGGGGATTAAGGAACCGCAAAATTTGGAAGAGCAGGCTCTCTCTCTGGTGGGAACTGATGTTTATGAGAAGCTGATTAAGGGGTATACGGAGAAACAGTGGGGAAGAGATTGTAAGGAGCTGCCCGCGTTTATTATCAAGCGGCTTCCTCTCCGGTTTACTTATGACAATAATTATTTTAATGACCGATATCAGGGAATTCCGGTAGGAGGATATACCCAGATGGTTCAGAAGCTTCTGGAGAATATTGATGTGATGCTGGGAGTGGATTTCTTTGACTATCGGAAGAAACATCCGGAGCTGTTTAAAAAGGTTGTTTATACAGGGATGATTGACGAATATTTTGATTATTGTTATGGTCATCTGGAATATAGAACCGTGCGTTTTGAGACGGAACGCCTGGAGGAGGATAATTATCAGGGAAACGCGGTGGTAAATTATACGGATCGTGAGGTGCCTTACACAAGAATCATTGAGCATAAACATTTTGCGCCGGAGGGGGAGAGAGAGAATCCGAAAAATTATACGATTATTTCACGGGAGTATTCTACGGAGTGGAGACCGGGGATCGAACCTTATTATCCGGTGAATGACGAGAAGAATACTGCTTTGTATGAAAAATACCGGAAGCTGGCGGAAGAGGAAGAGAATGTGATTTTTGGCGGACGTCTCGGACAGTATCGGTATTATGATATGGATAAGGTGATTGAGGCGGCATTGGATAGGGTGAACGAAGAGTTTCGATGATCCTGTGACCGGAAATATTTTTATGGTTAAGGCGGAGCTGCCCCAGGCGCTCCGCGTGTCCGTTTAGAAGGAAAGAGAAGCTTTAAACAGGATACTCTTGTCTAATTGCTGTGTGAAGTGAATTTGCCGGAAAAGACCCGGGAGAAAGGGGATGATGTGGGATGGATTCTCTGGGGACGAAAAGTTCGGATTTGGAAAATAGAGTGGAGAATTGGCTGAAATCCCTGGAGGAGTACCGGGACGAGGGGAAGGAGGTTCCCCTTGATCTTCAGAGCCGGGTGCTGTTTGAGATGCGGGATTGCTTTTGGGCGAATATGGAGAACCGGGATAAGGGAGAGCTGACCGGGGAGGCGCTGGAGCGGTTTGTGGAAAATTGCGGGAGCTGCCTCGGGATGATCTCTGATGATTTGCTGGTGGTGGATGAGTCCGCGCCCCAGAAGCGGCGGCTGCCCTATGAGGTGTGGGCGGTGTTTGCCGGGCTGAAATATGGCGGGAGAGAGGCGGAGCTTCGGGAGAAGAACCGCGGGCCCTGTGTGACATTGGAGCTGATGGAGGCGGAGCAGGGGGTCTGGCGGGCGGACTGCTCGGTGGACGAATGGGTGGTCCGGCGGTTTCGATTTCTGGTGACAGTGAATGGGAAGGAAATTTCATTTCGGAAGCTTCCCGGTTATGTGGGAAACCGGTTTTTCGGGAAAATGCTGGTGCCAAGATCTCTGTTTCGGGTGGAGCTTCCGGTGGGAGAGCTGCTGGAGGATAACAGGATTCAGTTTGCGATGGAGGATGGATCTTCCCGGGCGCGGCTGGCGGTGATGACGGCCCGGTATCAGTCAAGGGTGACCAGGATGCTGAAAAATTCCTATTGGTGCTTCGGGAATTACATGGTGACGCTGGGGCGGGATGGCGGGAAGGAGCCGGAGGAAATTTTGATTCGGAGAACCGGACGGGGAAAGAGGGTCCGGCAGGAGCTGGAGCTTTTGAGGGAAATGGTGTCGGCGCCCTACGGTTCAAGGCAGATAGCGTTGGTCCGGGGGGTGTACTGGCTGACCCGTCCGGTGTACCGCCGGAAAAGGATCTGGATCACCTTTGACAAGCTGTATAAAGGCGGTGACTGCGGCGAATATTTCTATAAATATATGTGGGAGAGGAGCCAAGGGAAGTCGGAACGGGCGGGCAGAGATGGTTTCCTCTGCCCGGAAGAGACGACGGCCGGGAAAAAGATCACTCCAGCATATGTGATAAAAGGAAACGCGGCTGATTATGACCGGCTGAGGGCGGAGGGATACCGGCCGCTGGCTTACCGGTCCCTGGGGCAAAGGCTGGCTTATCTGAATGCCTCGGTGGTGTTTGGGACACACAGCAGCGTTCATTCCTTCTGCGGCTTTAACAATTGGGAGGTACTCTTTATACAGGACCGGATGGAGGCGGTAAATACCTGTATCCAGCATGGATTGTCGGTGCAGGATCTGCGGTTTGACTCCAACCGGCTGGTAAATAATAATAAGAGATACTATTGCGCGTCCAAGTATGAGGTGGAGAATCTGTCCCAAAGTGACTACGGTTATGATCCTGAGGTGCTGAGGCTTACGGGGATCCCCAGGTATGACGGGCTGTCGGACAGGGGAAAACGGCAGATTTTGATTGCGCCCACCTGGCGGGCCTATCTTGCCATGCCCTCCGTGATGGGGGAGGCCAGGCCCTATTCCCCGGAGTTTAAAAATACGGAATATTATCGGATTTTCCAGGAGCTCCTGGATCAGGAAGAGCTGCGCCGCACGGCGGTGGAGACCGGTTACCGGGTTATTTTTCTGCTGCATCCGGTGATCAGCGCTCAGAAGCGGGATTTTCACGCCGGGGAGGGGGTGGAGCTGCTGTCTGCCCCGGAGGTGAATTATGAGCGGCTTTTGACGGAGGCCAGCCTGATGGTGACGGATTACTCCGGCGTGCAGTTTGATTTTGCCTATATGCGAAAGCCGGTGGTCTACTTTCATCCGCCGAAGCTGCCGCCCCACTATGTGGAGGGCGGATTTGACTATGAGACCCAGGGCTTCGGGGAGATTTGCCGGGAGACAGAGGAGCTGGTGCGGACGCTCTGCGGGTATATGAGAGCGGATTGTGGATTGAAGCCGCTTTACCGGAAACGGCAGGATGATTTTTTTGCCTTTGATGATCAAGAAAATTGCAGAAGGATTTATGAGGACGCTCAGAGGCTGTAGATATGGCCGGAGAATGCGAAGGAGGTGGGTTATGTTTCGGATAAAACAGTATATGAAGATGTTTTTGCAGAATATCCTGCTTCCTTTGGTGTACAGATGCTTTTGCTGGAGGCCGGTGAGGCGGGGCAGCGTGATCTTTGCGGACGCGCATCATGAGGAGATGCCTTTTTCTATGCGGCGGATGTATGAGGCGGTGACGGGAGAACAGGAAGGCGCTGGGGATGTCAAAGAGGGATTTGCTGGAAAATCCGGCGGGCGGATAGAAAAAAACGGCTGGCAGGTGGAGGTATTTGTCCGGGATTTTGGGAAGCTGTCCTTTGGAGAGATGGTGCGTTTTTTGCTGCGGTTTATGAGGAGCTATGCCACGGCGGAGTATGTGTTTATCTGTGACTATTTTCTTCCGGCCTCCTCCTGCGAGAAGCGGGCGGAGACAACCCTGGTGCAGCTTTGGCACTCCTGCGGGCTGATGAAGAAGATTGCCTTTGACGCCGGCGACGATATACCAAAGAATTACCGCGGGAATATGTTTGGAAATTATAGCTGGCTGACCATGAGCGCCGAGGCCTGTGTTCCGGTGCATCACCGGGCGCTGCGCCTTCCCAGGGAGAGGATTCGGGCGACGGGGATCAGCCGGACGGATTATTATTTTGATGAGGAATGGAAACAGAGATGCCGCCGCTCTTTTTACGATCAGCACCCGGAGGCAAAGGGAAAAAAGATTGTCCTGTGGGCTCCCACATTCCGGGGAAACGCGGCGAAGCCCAGGCTGGCGGGATTGGAGGAGATCCGAAGGGCTGGTGAGGAACTGAATCTCGTGGAGGACAGAGGACCTGCCAGGAGTGAGGAGAGGGATGCGGGAGGGAAGAGAGAGGACTGGTATTTGATTATGAAGGCTCATCCCCATGTGGACGCCCATGGAACGGTGTCTAATTGCGGCATTCCCACAGAAGAGCTGCTTCCGGTGACGGATGTGCTGATCACGGATTATTCTTCGGTGATGTTTGATTATCTGCTTTTTGAAAAGCCGCTGCTGCTTTTTGCGCCGGACTTATCGGAATATGAGGAGAGGCGGGGCTTTTATCTGGATTATCGGTCGATGCCGTTTCCTATTGTGGAGGATGGCAGGCGGCTGGCGGAAGCTATCCGGGGCTGTGAGGCGGAAAACAGGCGCCGGGCGGATGAGATCGCCGCTTTTCGGGAAAGGTATACGGGAGCCTGTGATGGCAGAGCGACGGAGCGGATTTTGAAATTAATTGGGATGCGGTAGAACGGTGCGAATACGACAGGAGGAAGGAAATGAATATTGCGATTATTTTTGCGGGAGGGAGCGGCGTGCGGATGGGCGCGGGCGTTCCGAAGCAATTTCTGGAGATTAACGGAAAGCCGATTTTGATTCATACTTTGCAGCTTTTTCAGGAGCATGAGGACATCGATAAGATTTACCTGGCTATGAGCAAGGATTATATTCGGTATACGGAGCAGCTGGTGCTGGATTACCGGATCGATAAGGTGGCGGCTGTGGTGGAGGGAGGCGTGACGGCCCAGGATTCCATTTACAATGCGCTGAAGAAGGCGGAAGAGGAGAATCCGGAGGATTCCATTGTGCTGGTCCACGACGGGGTGCGGCCCTTTGTGGAGTATGGGGTGATCAGTGAAAATATTGAGGCGGTGAAGACGTATGGCAGCGCCATCACCTCCACGCTGTGCTATGAGACGATTATGATCAGCAGGGACGGGGAGAATGTGGATGACCTGCCGCTGCGCAAAGAGACCTATGCGGCTCAGGCTCCCCAGAGCTTTTATCTGAAGGATATTCTGGCGGCCCACGAGGCGATCCGGGCTACGGAGAGCGGGTATGAAAATATGGTGGACGCCTGTACGATTTACCGGAAGCTGGGAAAGCAGCCCCATATTGTTTTGGGGAACCGGGGAAATATTAAGGTGACTACGCCGGAGGATGTGTATATGTTCCGGGCTCTGATCCAGTATAAGGAGAATGAGCAGGCCTTCGGTTTTGGGTTGACGGACCGGCTGGCGGCGAAGATGAACCGCTATAGGAAAAAGGGACAGTAATTTTTGAGGACTTTTGCGATAGAGGGCCCGTTGGGGCCGCAATGTGATTGGAAAGGCTGACTATGTTATAAGGAGTGTGGATGTGAGATGAGAGTTTGGACGGATGACGCGGTTTTGCAGGAGGATCTGGAGCAGATTGCCGGATCGGAGATGATTGACTGGGAGAAGCTGAGAGGGGCCAGGGTGCTGGTGACTGGGGCTACGGGGTTGCTGGGCGGTATGCTGGCTCGGGCATTGGTCTGTGCCGGTGAGCACAGGGGGCTGGACCTTAAGGTGGTGGCTCTGGTTCGAAATAGAGAGAAGGCGGAGCGGATGCTGGGACGGTTTCTGGAGGACGGTTTGGAATTGGCTGTCCGGGATATTTTAAAGCCGGTGGAGTTGGACGGTCCGGTGGATTATGTGATACATGGAGCCGGGGTGACCGCTTCCAGGGATTTTGTGGAGCATCCGGTGGAGACTATTCTCACGACCCTTCGGGGGACAGAGAATATGCTGGTGCTGGCCAGGGAGAAAAGGGTGAAGAGTATGGTTTATCTGTCTTCGATGGAGGCTTACGGGGTGGTGGATCCGGAGCGTTATGTTGTGCGGGAGACGGATTATGGGTATATTGATCCTTTGCAGGCGCGCAGCAGTTATTCGGAGAGTAAGCGGATGGCGGAGGGATTGTGCGGCGCTTTTGCCCATGAATATGGCGTGCCGGTGAAGACGGCCCGGCTGGCTCAGACTTTTGGGGCCGGTATCGGGAAGGGGGAGAACCGGGTGTTTGCGCAGTTTGCCAGAAGTATTATGAAGGGGGAGGATATTGTACTTCATACGGATGGGAGTAAGGCTCACTGCTATTGTTATACTTCGGACGCGGTGCTGGGGCTGTTGACGGTGCTGCTGAGGGGGGCTGACGGGGAGGCTTATAATATTTCGAATGAGAGGACTTTTGGCACGATTCGTGGAATGGCGGAGATGCTGGTGGAGAGGTATCCTGAGAGTGGGGCGAGGCTGGTGTTTGATATTCCTGAGGATGCGGAGAAGTTTGGGTACGCGCCTACGTCCAGGATGCTGGTGAACGCGGAGAAGCTGAATGGGCTGGGATGGGAGGCAAGGGTTGATTTGCCGGAGATGTTTGAGAGGTTGATGGGGAGTATGAAGGGGATGGAAG
>CAZGRM010000070.1:0-3484 GCA_964528295.1 uncultured Lachnospiraceae bacterium | reverse complement strand
TTTCGCAGGACGCCTGTGGGACATGGTATCTCACGTGTGCCGCCTGCGTCCCGGACATCTGCTTAGAATGTGCGCCAGCATAAGACAGGGATGTCTTCTGCTGTCGTACATTCTAAGCAGATGTCCGTTCCGATGTCGGACACTGCGAGACACCATGTCCCGCAGGCTGTGAGGTGAAAGGGAGCATCGGAGGAGGAATTGGTGAAATTAGAGGGGAATGGAGGTTTGGATGGTGACGCGGGAAGAGTTTTTGGAGAAAAGGTTGGATGATAGGGATGTGGTTTGGGAGAGGTTGAGGGGGAAGAGGATTGTGGTTGCGGGAGCTGGAGGAGAAGCGCGGGAGAGGGTGCTGCGGAATCTGGCGGAGATGGGCAGCCGCGGGGAGCGGGGGTTTTTGGTGGAGACGGATTTGGATAAGGTGGAGCGGGGGGATTTTGTTCTTTTGTTTGCCGGAAGAGGGGGAGAGGATGGGAGAAGAGGAGAAAGTGAGGGAGTGGACCGGGAGTATGGAGGAGGAGAGAGTGGGAAGAAGAGCTGGGAGAGGGGGTTGGGAAGCTGGGAGGAGACCAGGGAGAACTGGGACGAAGTGCTTTCGCTGGTGGAGAGGATGGAGAGGCTGAGATTGCGGGAGCCGGAGGCGGTTCTTTTGGTTACTGGCAGTGAGGTTTATGGGAAATGGTTTGGTGAGCCTCGTCCCTTGGGGGAGGAGGAGCTGGGATATGTTTGTCACACGAGCCGGCAGGACAGTGTGGGGCAGTGTATGAGGACGGCGGAGCATTTTGCCTGCCGCCTGGCGAAGGAGGGACTGCCGGTGAAGGTGGCCCGACTGGAAGGTCTGCCCTCCGGAGAGGGATTGCCGGAGGTGTTGGAGGCGGTGGTTTCTGTGCTGACCGCGGGAAGGAATGGGGAGGTTTATAATATTCCTGAGCCGGGGAAAACAGGGGATTCGGCGCATTCTCCGCTCCGTCCGGCGGCGGTGCGGATGGACGGCGGGAAGACAGAGCGGCTGAAACATATTTAGAAGGTAAGGGAAGCTATGGGACTGCGGGATTTTTTGAATGAATTTGAGCTGGATTGGGCCCAGGCGCCAGTCCGGTCGGAGTTGATCGATGGAAAAAAATTAAAGGGAGCCCGGGTACTGCTGGTCGGCTCTAAGCCGGAGCTGCTGAGAGCGATTGCCTGGTCCTTTTTAGCATGGAACGATGAGAAGAAGGCAGGGCTCCGAGTGGCCGCGGCAAGTTTGGAGAGCGGAACAGCCGCACGGGATTCGGCCGCGGCGTGCGGGGAAAGTGGAACTGCCGCAAGGGATTCGGCCGCAGCGTGCGGGGGAAGCGGAACGGCCGCACGGGATCTGTCCGGGGCGTGTGCGGAAAAGGGGGCGGCGGCTCCAGGGCTTGGGCCGCGGGAGGCGTTTACCCAGGAGACGTTTTCGCCGGAGGAGGCGGATTATATTGTGATGACGGGGCTCTGCTGCCAGGAGACGGAGATGGATGTGGGGGCGGAGATCCGGTTTTTGAGGGAGTTTCAGGCTGCGGTAAAGGCTGCGGTGGGGACTGGGTGCAGGAGGGTTCTGCTGCTCTCGGACGGCAGGGTGTACGGCAGGCTGGGACATGATTTTTTCGCTTCTGAGTATGAGGCGGGGAGGACCTCCGTGGAGGAAGGGCGCGGGAGTCAGTATCTTCTCCAGGCCATGGAGGGGATTCTGGTTTCGGCGGCCAGAGCGGCGGGAAAGCCCTTTGACATTCTGCGGATGGGGCTGATTTATGGGCCCTGCCTTCCCATGATGGAGCATGATGCGATGCGGCTGGCCCGGAGGACGGCCGCGGGGGAGGTGCAGTCTCTTTCGTTCACCGGGAACAGGAGCTCCTACATCTGTATTCACGATGTGCTGACCGCCATTCAGTTCGTGCTTACCCGCTGCCCGGAAAATAAGATTTTCAATGTGTCCGGTCCGGATTCGGACAAATCGGTCCCGGAGCTTGCGGTGATTCTGCACCACAATTTCCCGGACCTGTGCAAAGTCAGCCTGACCTGCGGGGAGTCCGCAGGGAGGCGGGAGGAATCCGGCATCCTTTTGAATACGCAGCTGATCCGGCACTATGGGTTTTGCCCCAGGGTGAATATGGAGGACGGCTTGATCATTCTGGTTAAGAGCTTGCAGAATACGGGAGAGGTATTTATTTTTGATAATACTTATTTCGGTAAGCTGGAGAAGGTTCAGAAGATCCTGCTGGGTTATCTGCTGGAGATTGACCGGATTTGCAGAAAGTATGACATCAAATATTTCCTGGCCGGAGGTACTTTGCTGGGAGCGATCCGCCATCACGGCTTCATTCCCTGGGATGACGACGCGGATGTGATGATGCTGCGGGAGGACTATGACCGGTTTCTTCAGGTGGTACAGCAGGAAATGCCGGACAATATTTTTCTTCAGCTTCCCCACACGGAGAAGGGCAACCACAATCCCTTCACGAAGCTGAGAATCAACAATACCATGTTTGCCACGGAGTTTACCGGCCACTTTATGGATATGCACAACGGAATTTTCTTCGATGTGCTGTCCCATGACCAGACCGGAAACCACCGGTGGTCCCAGAAGCTTCACCTGATGGCCACCATGCTGACCCGCTCCGTGGTTTTCAACAAGTGGGGAGACACGGACATCAAGGGCGGCGGCGCCCATCCTATCATCTGCAAAATTGTGGATCACGTCAAGTACCTGATCCCCATGCCCTTTGCGGAGTGGGCCCAGAATAAATGCCTCACCTTTTTCAAGAACAGAAAGACAGATTACCTCTATGACGGCATGGGCCGGAACCTGAAGCGGGGGGCGTTTCCGAAAAAGTGGCTGGAGGAGGCGGTCTATGTGGACTTTGAGGGCTACCAGTTCCCCGTGCCAAAGGAATATGATAAGTATCTGACCTATCTCTACGGAGACTATATGCAGATGATCCCCGTGAGTCAGCGCCGCACCAGCCACAGCATCGTGCTGACGGACCTGGGAGAATATGCCGGCTTCCGGTTAAAATAATAGAGACCATTTGGGAGAACCAACAGAAAGAAGGAGCTAAATTGTTATCCGTAATCCTACCATCCTATAACGAAGAGAAAATGATCCAGAAGGCCGCCGATACCATTGACCGGATTTTGTCCGCCCAGAAGATCCCCTATGAGATCGTTTTTGTAAACGACGGCTCCCGGGACCGCACCTGGGAAGAGATTGAGAAGGCGGCGGGACGCAATCCAAACGTGACCGGTGTCCATCTCTCCCGGAATTTCGGGAAGGAGTCCGCCATGTTCGCCGGCCTGGCCTCCGCCTCGGGAGACTGCTGCGCCATCATGGACTGTGACCTGCAGCATCCGCCGGAGACGCTGGTGGAGATGTACCGCCTGTGGGAGCAGGGGTATGAGGTGGTGGAGGGAGTGAAGCGCAGCCGGGGCAAGGAGAGCGCCATGCACCGGGCCAGCGCCGGACTATTCTATA
>CAZGRM010000069.1:3722-14836 GCA_964528295.1 uncultured Lachnospiraceae bacterium | reverse complement strand
ACCTGCGCCTAAAAGCGCCCTTCCATTGTTTTGGAAAGTCCCCTACCCGCCCCGGCAGCTGTATACTGGCTAGCGTGTGAACAGTTACGATTGACAAGTGGGGGTTTTTGGGCTATCGTACATGGAGAAGTGATTCGGGCGAGGGCTTTATATAAAGGAGGGCATAGGCCATGAGAATAGGAACAGGGTATGATGTACACCGGCTGGCGGCGGACCGGAGGTTGATTTTGGGAGGCGTGGAGATTCCCTATGAGAAGGGGCTGCTGGGGCATTCGGACGCGGATGTGGTGGTGCACGCGATCATGGACGCGCTGCTGGGAGCGGCGGCGCTGGGGGATATCGGGAAGCATTTTCCTGACACGGATCCAAGGTATGAGGGAATTTCCAGCATCCTGCTGCTGGAGAAGGTGGGGCAATTGCTGGAGGAGAACTGCTTTGTCGTAGAAAATATTGACACCACCATCATCGCCCAGCGGCCCAAGCTGCGGCCCTATATAGATGAGATGAGGAAAAATGTGGCGGAGGCGCTGAACCTTACGGAGGACCGGGTGAATATCAAGGCCACCACCGAGGAGGGGCTTGGCTTCACCGGAAACGGCGAGGGAATCTCAGCCCAGGCCGTGTGCCTGCTGCAGCCTCTGATGGACGCCGTGGCGGACGCTAGGATGTACGGGATGGCAGGCGGCTGTGGCGGCTGCGGCGGTTGCTTGGGGAAATAAGACGGCCGCCGGAATCTGTGAGGCGGTGAAGAGTTTGCTTGTGGAAAGGACGAGGCTGCTATGAGGATCAGGAGGCTGGCGCCGGAGGAGCACGGGAAAACGAAGGCTCTGTACGAGGAGGTATTTTCGGAGGATAAGGGACCTTTTTCCAACTATTATTATGAGTGGAAGACCAGGGACAATGTGATTTACGCGGCGGAGGATGAGGAGGGAATCCATTCTATGGTCCAGCTCAATCCGTTTACCGTGTGGCAGGACGGGGAGCTTCGGCGGCTGCGTTATATCGTGGCGGTGGCGACTGAGAAGGAGTACCGGCACAGGGGGCTCATGCGGAGCCTGCTGACTAAAGCCATGGAGGAGATGGAGCGGGAGGGAGAGCCCTTCACATTTTTGATGCCCGCGTCAGAGGCCATCTATCTTCCCTTTGGGTTCCGGTATTTCAGCGGACAGAGGAAGGGGATCCTGCGGGCGCGCACCGAAGATGAGACGGATGGAGGAAAGGAATCCCGGGAGCATGGAGACGGAGCCTCAAAGCTGTCCGGTGCGGGAGCCAACGGTTCTTTTTCCGTATCCGCGCGTCCGATTCTCCCGGAAGAGTATGCCGGGACCGCCGGGTGGGTAAACCGGATCCTGACGGGCAGCTACCGGGTATTTATCTGGCGGGACGAGGCGTACTATCAGCGAATGGAGGCGGAGCTGGCCTGCCAGGGAGGAAGGCTGATGGGGATATTCGCGGAAGAAAGAGCTTCCTTGCGGAAGAAAGCCCGGCAGCGGCTTTTGGGTACCTTCTGCCTGGTCAGGGGAGAGGAAGATCTGCCGGAGATCCGGGAGGTGATCGCGGAGCCGGAAGATCTGCCGAAGGTGGAACACGCGCTGCGGGAGCAGGTGCTAAGAGAGTTGGAGTCCGCGGACGGGACACTGGGCGGACCGGCGTGTATGGTGCGCGGCTGCCCGGAGGGCTTGCGGCTGGAGGACGCCGGATGGGAACCGCTGCTGATGGCCAGGGCGCTTTGCGAAGACGTGCCGCAGCCGCCGGAATCTATTTTTATCAATGAAATCGTTTAGAGCATCGGCGTCTTTTTCAGATATTTTTTCGGCGGAAGTCCGGTGGCGGCCTTGAAGGCCGTGATGAAATAATTATAATCGGAATACCCGCATTGGGCCGCGATCTCGGAGAGCGGGAGGGGAGGCTGGAGGGACAGCAGCTCCTTTGCCTTTTCTATGCGGAGATGGCGGATGTATTTGGCGATCCCCATGCCGTAATTTTGCCTCGCGATCTCATAGAGCCGGGTCCGGCCGATCCGAAAGCGGGCACAGAGCTCCTCCGCGGTGAGATTCTCCGTGTAGTGGGCCAGAATATATTCGTCGATCCGCACCGGAAGCTCCTGGTATTTCAGTACCGCCATGCGCTCTAGACAGAGGTAGCTGGCCACGGCCTGGAGGATGTGGGAGGCGGAGGCGATATAGTCCACGGAGCGCAGCGGCTGCCGGCGGCAGGCGGCCTCCAGGGCGTCCGGATCCAGCCGGTAGGGGCGGCAGCAGCGCTCCACCGCCTGCCAGCCCTCCTCCCGGGTGGGATAGGACAGCACCTGGCCAAAGAGCAGGTAGCCGATGAGAATATTGCTCATAAACAGCGGGGAAATACTCTCTGTCAGCCCCGCGTGGCATCGGTAGGTGTGGAGGGAGCGGTTCGCCACGGCGATCCGGCAGCCCTCCCGGTCGCACCGCAGGCAGGCCTCCTTCGCCGCCGGGTGACTGCGGATCAGGCGGCAGAGATCGGAATGCCGCTTCGGATAGGAGGCCAGCTCCTGAAGATTTTCGTCCATCACCGAGATGCGGATCCGGGTAATATTATAAAAATCCTTCAGCAGAGAATTCAGTTTTGTCAAATCAAAGGTAGAGATCATGAACGAAAACCCCCATTTCAAAATTCCGGCCCGCCGTACTTGGCAAAATCGCCGGCCGGTGCTTTTAATATAGCACCTTGGCGGACGATTTCAAAGAAAAAAGAACAGCGCGCACTATAAGAAATCCATTTCTTTTGCTACAATATGGAAAAATCCAGCGGGAAGAGCAGAAGGGAGTGTTCCGCACAATGTCAAAGATAAAATTTGGAAGCCAGACTTATCCATGGCAGATGAATCTGGAGAAGTACCGGGGGCAGGTGCCCCACATGACGGAGGTACTGCGCCGGGCCGGGTTTACCGGCATGGAGGCGGAGATTTGTATGCTGGGGGATTATTACCTTGACTGGAAAAAATTGAAGGAGCTTCTGGAGGAGCGCCAGGTGGAGTTCGCGGCGCTGGCCTTCTATGAGGACTGGCTGCTGCCCCGGGAGACGGAGGAGGAGCGGGAGCGGGCGGATCAGGCCATCGAATTTCTCAGTCATTTTCCCACGGCGAAGCTGGCTCTGTGCCATGTGGCGGCGGACCCGTTCCGGGAGCGTCATCTGTATGAAAAACAGAAAAACCAGATGAGCTGCGTCGCCGCCGTGGCCGGGAGGGCTGCCGAGGCGGGGATCGTGACCGTGTATCATCCCAATTCCGGGAGCAATTCCGTGTTCCGGTATGAGAGTGACTATCACATTATGTTTGATACGCTTTACGCGAAGGGGATCGGCTACGCGCCGGATGTGGGGCACATGATGAACGGAGGAATTGACCCGCTGCGGGTGATCCGGGAGCACCGGGAGCTGGTGCGCCATGTGCATTTTAAGGATATGAAGCCGGATCACAGCTGGACCACCATGGGGCAGGGGATCGGCCCATTCCGGGAGATCGTGGATTTCCTGGAGGAGACCGGATACCGGGGCTGGATCATGACAGAGGACGAGTCCCCGGAGGCGGTGCTGGATTCGGACGGCGTGGTGCTGGCGGACGGCGCCTATATGAGGAGTATCCGGCGAAGAGGATAGAGGGCGGCAGTGTTTGAGATCTGGATGAAAGGAGATAGAAAATGAAAAAGAGACATACGGTGGCCGTGATGGGCCTGGGCGTGAGAGGAAAGACGCATCTGAAAGGGCTGTTGGAGAATGGAGACCGCTTTGAGGTGGTGGGACTGTGCGATATTGATGAGAAAAAAATGAGGGCGGTGGCAGAGCAGTTTGAGCTGGAGGTGCCGCTGTTTACGGAGGTGGAGGAAATGCTGGCCGATCTCAGGCCGGAGGTGTTTGTGTTTGTCACCTATCCCAACCTGCGCCTGTCCATGATAGAGCTGGCTCTGAAATACGGCATCAAGGCCATTTCCCTGGAGAAGCCCATGGCGGAAAATATGGCGGAGGCCAAGCGGATGACGGAGCTCTGCGTGGAAAACGGGGTGAAAGCGATTGTCTGCCACCAGCAGAAATATTTATCCCAGATGCGAGAGCTGAAACGGAAGGTGGACAGAGGGGATCTGGGACAGGTGAAAAAGATTTTTGCGGAGACGCAGCCCTGGCTGGCCCAGCTGGGGACCCACTACACGGACTATATCATCTGGGCCAACGGAGGGCACCGGGCCAAGTGGGTGGTGGGACATGTCCACGGCCCGGCCACACTGAAGGACAATCATCCGTCCCCGGATTTTCTTCTGGGAGAGATCGGGTTTGAAAATGGCGCCAGGGGCTATCTGGAGTGCGGCTATCTGTCAGAACGGCACAATCCGGAGATGTACGCTGACACAGACAACCGGCTGACGGTGTGGGGCACCAAGGGCTACGCCTATGCGGAGACGGACGGCTACTGGGGGGAGTGCGACAGCGCCACCAAGGGGGAGCTGGTCAGCGGCAAGGAGCCGGGCTGGTACAACCATCAGGAAAAGCAGATCCAGACCCCCTACTACACGGAGTTCGCGGATTGGCTGGATGACGACGAAAAGCCCCATTCCTGCCGGATAGAGACCGCATTCCACGGATACGAGATTTTGGAGGCCATCTGCCTGAGCGCGCTGGATCACGTGCGGGTGGACCTGCCCCTGACGAATTTTGATTATGAGCCGGTGCTGGAGCGGATGGAGCGGGAGCTGCCGGAGTGCGGCACCGTCCTGCGGGCCCTGTACACGGGGGAAGAACCGAGGGAAGAGCGGGATTGAGAGCAGGCGCGTACGGCTTTGAGGAAAAATGGAATCGGAAAACCTGTGCGGTGAGAGCGGGAAAGGAGCGGAAGAAGATCGTGAGGAAGATATGCAGAGCGAATGGAATCATGATAAGCTACGAGGAGCGGGGAGAGGGAGAGCCGCTGATTTTGATTATGGGCCTTGGGGCGCCGGGAGCGAAGTGGGAACCCCATATCAGGGCGTACGAGAAGCATTTTCGGGTCATCGCCATGGACAACCGGGGAGCGGGGCAGTCGGACAAGCCGGTGGCCTACGTCTATACCATCCGGGAGATGGCGGAGGATGTGGTGGGGCTGATGGATGCCCTGGAGATCGGTTCGGCCCACATCAACGGCATCTCCATGGGAGGGGCCATCGCCCAGTACCTGGCGGTATATTATAAGGAAAGAGTCCGTTCTGTGATCCTTACCAACACCTTCCCCTGCTGCCACGTCAGCTTCCGCCGTTCCATCGAGCTGCTGCGGGACGCCTGCGGGCAGCTGGACCCCGTCACCTGGGGGCGGCTGGGACAGTGGATCATATTTTCGGACAGCTTCCAGGAGGAGCGGGAGGATTTCATGCTGGAGTCAGAGCAGGCGGACATGGCCTACCCTTACCCCATGCCCAATTACGCCTACAAGGCACAGTGCAATGGGATTTTGGGCCATGACCTCCGGGAAAAGCTGCCGGAGATTCAGGCCCCGGTGCTGGTGGCGGCGGGGGACCATGACAAGTTTGTTCCCGTGTCCGTCACCATGGAGATGACGCGGGCCATCCCGGGAGCCCAGCTCTATATGGCGGAAAAGGGCGGTCACGTCCAGCATTGGGAGCAGCTGGAGCGGTACAACCAGGTGACGCTGGATTTCCTGCTGGCCCACAGAGAAAAATAAGCCCCGCGTATTTGCCCCGCGTTCCGGACAGCGCAGTCCGAACGCGGGGCAGCTTCATCCTGAATTCGCAAACCATTTGGAGTGTTTTCAAACCATTTAGAGTTGCGGCGCCATGCCGAACCTTGTATAGTGTCAGTGTGAGGAAGGATTTCCCACATATTTTTTTACAAAATGGGTTAGAAGATGCTAACTACAGGAGGAGCTTCTATGGAAAAAAGGAAACTGCAAGCAAAAGATCTAATCAATGTTGGTATTTTTACTGCCATCTATTTTGTCCTGTTTTTTGCCGGGATGATGCTGGGCTATATCCCTGTTTTTATTCCGCTGCTGGGGCTTGTCTGCCCGATTCTCTGCGGGATCCCCTTTATGCTGTACCTCACCAAGGTAAAAAAATTCGGCATGGTGTCGCTGTCCGGTATCATTCTTGGATTGCTGAATATGCTGATCGGCAGCGGCGTCCTGGTACTGGTTTTCGGTGTCGTCTTTGGCGTCGCGGCCGACCTGATTATGAAAGCGGGAAGGTATAGAAGCTGGAAATGCGCGCTGCTTGGCAACGGCGTATTCTCCCTGTGGATTATGGGCTTTGTCAGCCGGATGTTCCTGACCCGCACGGAATTTTTTGAATCCCTTGTCAGCGGTTACGGGCAGGAATATGTGGACACCCTGATGTCCTACACTCCGGGCTGGATGTTCCCCGTTTTATTTGTGGTCACATTCCTTGGCGGCATTCTCGGCGCCCTGCTTGGAAAGGCCGTACTGAAGAAGCATTTTGAAAAAGCGGGTATCGCGTAATGAATGAAACGGCGCCGTTACCATTTGAAAAAAAGGCAGTCATCCCGATGGATTCCCGCACGAAAATCTTCCTCACCGTTACCGTCAGTACAATTATGACGGCGGGAGGCACCGGCGGCATCATGACCTGGATACGTCCCTGCCTGATGGCCCTTCCCATGTGCTTGCTGGTGCTGTCCAGGCGCTGGAAAAGCGCCGTAAGGTTTTCCGCAGTGTATGCCGTTTTGTTTTTCTTGGAGCTGACCGGCGTCTGGAATTTTATTCTTGGAGCGGCCGTTGGGATTTACACCCATATGCTTCCGGGATTTATCATGGGCTATTATCTGATTGAATCCACCACGGTCAGCGAATTTGTGGCCGCCATGGAGAGGGCGCGTATCCCGCAAAAGATCGTGATTCCTCTGTCTGTGGTCTTTCGCTTCTTTCCCACAATCCGGGAGGAATATTCGGCCATCGGAGACGCCATGAAAATGAGGGGCATTTCCTCCCTCAGAAGCCCGGTAAAAATGCTGGAATATCGAGTTGTACCGCTGATGATCTCCATAGCGAACATCGGGGAGGAGCTATCCGCGGCGGCATTGACCCGGGGACTTGGCGCTCCGGAGAAGCGGACCAATATTTGCGAGATCGGGTTTGGCCCGCTGGATCTGGTATTCGCGGCTGCCGCGCTGCTCTGCTGGGTCGGCTTCGCTGTCTGAAAAAGGAGGAAATGGCTTGATACAATTACATAATGTCAATTTCCGTTATGCGGGGGAATCAAACGAGGGCGGGCTTACGGATATCAGCCTGACCATTCCCGACGGTCAGACGGTCCTGCTCTGCGGGCAGTCCGGCTGCGGAAAGACCACATTGACCCGCCTCATCAATGGATTGATTCCCAATTACTTTGAGGGAAGGCTGTCTGGCGAGGTGCTGATCGACGGCGAAAAGATCAGTACGCTCCCCCTCTATCAGACCGCAAAAGCTGTGGGAAGTGTATTTCAAAATCCCCGCACGCAGTTTTTTACTGTCGATACAACAAGCGAATTGGCCTTTGGCAGTGAAAATCAGGGCTTGCCGGAGGAGGAAATCGTGGGGAGGATCCGCAAGGCGGCGGAATGCTTCGGCCTGAAGGAGCTCCTTGGGAGAAATATATTCCGGCTGTCGGGCGGCGAAAAGCAGAAGATCGCCTGCGCTTCCGTTTCTGTCACCGGCCCGGGGATTATTGTTTTGGATGAGCCGTCCTCGAACCTGGATCCCGCGGCGACAAAGGATTTGCGGAGCATGATCAAAATATGGAAAAGCCAGGGCAAAACGATCATCATCGCGGAGCACCGGCTGTACTATTTGGCGGATCTGATCGACCGAACGGTTTTTCTCCGGGACGGAAGGATCGGCGCCGATTTTCCCGCGAAGGATATGGGCGGCAGATTAACGGAGATGGGGCTGCGGCCCTTTACATTGTCCCGGTATCCGATCAGACCGTATGAACCGCTCCGGGACGGCCAGGTGATAGAGCTGTCCGATTTTTGCTTTTCTTATCAAAGGGAGCGATCCACGCTTCACATTCCATCCCTCACCCTGCCAAAACACAGTGTCATTGCGCTGATCGGCAAAAATGGCGCGGGGAAATCCACGCTGGTAAGGTGTCTATGCGGGCTGGAAAAGCGATGCCGGGGAGCTGTCTCTATCGGGGGAAAACGGTACAATAGAAAAAAGCGGCTGCGGTATTGCTATATGGTCATGCAGGACGTCAATCATCAACTATTTACCGAAAGCGTAAAGGAGGAAATCCTTCTTAGCATGAAAAATCCGGACGAGGAACAGATGGGGCGGCTTTTGGACGCGCTTGGACTGGAAGCCTTATCAGACCGCCACCCCATGTCACTGTCCGGCGGGCAGAAACAGCGGGTCGCGATTGCGGGCGCACTGGCGTCCGGCAGAGAAATTTTAGCTTTCGATGAGCCCACAAGCGGGCTGGATTTGCGTCATATGAGCGAGGTGGCCGGGCAGCTTGAGGCGCTTTGGCGGATGGGAAAAACAGTGATCGTGGTTACCCATGATTATGAGCTGATCGCAAGCTGCTGCACCTATATTCTTCATCTGGAGCATGGCGAGGTACAGGAGCAGTATTCCCTTGACCGGGAAGGCGGGGAGCGGCTCAAAAAATTTTTTATAGAAATGGAGTGACAGGATGTGGGAAACAGACCGGTTTTTTTCAAACCAGAATATGAAATTATTATGCCGGGATGAGCATTGCTCGGTGTATCAGATGAAGAACGAGACCGGGGACGGTACGGCCACCTGGTATCCGGTGTACCCGGGAATTTCTGTTTTGTATAATGACTTTCACATTGCGAGCTGCCCGTCCAGAAGGTTTGGGAATGAGCGGGTGATCGGCATCCATCATTGCATGGAGGGCCGGATTGAGTGGGAGGTGAAGGGGGCGCCTATCTCTATCTGGCTCCCGGCGATATCATGCTGGACAGCTCTGCGACGGAAAATAAGGAGTGCAGCTTTCCTCTCTCCCATTATCATGGCGTCACCATTACGATTTCGGTGCCGGAGGCGGAGGAAAGCCTCGGCGATCTGCTTGGATGGTTTTCCATTGATCTGAGCGCCATAGAAAAATTATTCCGGCTGCGGTCCCGGCCATTTGTCATGCGGGGGAGCACGTTTGCCGGTCACATTTTTGACGAACTATATCACGTGCCGGAGTCCGTCCGCAGGGAGTATTTCCGGGTAAAAATACTGGAGCTTTTGATCGCCCTGAAAACCATGGACCCCGCCGCGATCGGAGAGGCAAGGCCCTATTTTTACAAAACACAGGTGGAAAAAGTGAAGGCGGTTATGGCGTGGATGACGGCCAGCCCGGAAATACATTATACGGTGGAGGAATTGGCGAAACAGTTTGACATTTCCGTATCCGCCTTAAAGCACTGCTTCAAGGGCGTCTATGGGACCGCCATCTTCACATATATGAGAAACTATCGCATGAATATGGCCGCCGCGCTCCTGATGCGGACAGACGAATCGATCACCACCATCGCGGGAAAGGTGGGGTATACCAACAGCAGCAAATTTTCAGAAGCATTTAAGCGGGTAAAGGGAAAAACACCGCTGGAATACCGGAAAATCAAAATCGATTCCCAGTAAAATGAGGCTGTGTAAAGCCAAAGACGAGGAGGAAGGAAGATGAAGCAAAGAAGCTGGATCCGTATTGTGTTTTCTTTTGCCGCCCAGTGCAGGGCAAAGCTGCTGCTGTCTGTCCTGTGCGCCATTGCCTCTGTTGGGGCCGGGCTGGTTCCGTATTTGAGTGTGTACCAGATCATCACCCGGTTTATAGAAGGCGCACCAGCCATGAAAACCGTGGGGATGTGGTGCTGGATCGGCCTGGGCGCTTATGCTTTGCGGTTTGTGTTTTATGGGATTTCCACAACGCTTTCCCATATCTCGGCCTACACAATTTTGGAAAATATCCGTTTGAGCCTGGCCAAGCGCCTGATGAAGGCGCCGCTTGGCACCGTTTTAGGTGAATCCGTGGGGAAACTAAAGAATGTGCTGGTGGACCGGGTGGAGACGATTGAGCTTCCTCTGGCTCACATGATACCGGAGTGCGTTTCCAATCTTTTACTGCCGGCCGCGGTATTTATCTATTTGGTTTGCGTGGACTGGCGCATGGCGCTTTCGATGCTGATCACGGTGCCGATTGCCTTTGCCGCCTACTGGGTGATGATGAAAAACTTTAATCAGCAATATGCCGACTACATGGAATCCAGCAACTACGTCAACGGAGTAATTGTGGAGTACGTGGAAGGCATCGAGGTCATAAAAGCGTTTAATCAATCCTCCGCCTCCTATGAGAAATTCGCAAACGCGGTTCAAGCCTTTCGGGACGATACGCTGAAATGGTATCAAAGCACCTGGAAGCTGATGAATTTTGGCAATGCCGTTTTGCCCTCCACGTTTTTGGGCACACTCCCTGTGGGGCTGCTGCTCTATCACAGGGGCGCTCTGGCGCCCCAGGACCTGGCGTTCTGTCTG
Source organism: uncultured Lachnospiraceae bacterium (assembly GCA_964528295.1). GTDB lineage: Bacteria > Bacillota > Clostridia > Lachnospirales > Lachnospiraceae > Choladousia. Next base: position 4,341 of record CAZGRM010000069.1, on the reverse strand, counting down.
ATTCTGTCCCTGGGCATCGTCGGGCCGCTGATGAACTTTACCACCTACGTCAATGAGATGAAGACCGTAGAGTACGCCGTCCATGATGTGGACCAGCTGTTGAGCGTATCTGAGCTGCCGGATGAAAAAACAGACGCGAAGCTGTCCCACTATGACATTCATTTGCGGGAGGTGTCCTTTTCCTACGATCCGGCACAGGAAAAAAAGGTCCTGTCCCGGGTCAGCCTGAAAATCCCGGAGGGCAAATTTACGGCGCTGGTGGGCCCCTCCGGCGGCGGCAAATCTACGATTGCCCGCTTGATCGCCCGCTTTTGGGATGTGTCAGGCGGAAGTATCACGATTGGAGGAACGGACATCCGCAAAATTCCCCTGTCCCAGCTGGCCGATACAGTCAGCTTTGTCACGCAGGACAATGATCTGTTTCACTGCTCCATCAAAGAAAACATCCGCCTTGGAAATCCCCGGGCCAGTGACGAGGAGGTGTATGCAGCCGCAAAAGCGGCCTGCTGTGACGAGTTTATTCGGAAGCTGGAGCATGGATACGACACGCTGGCCGGCGACGCCGGAAACCGGCTCTCCGGGGGCGAGAAGCAGCGGATTGCCATCGCGCGGATGATCC
>CAZGRM010000069.1:0-3712 GCA_964528295.1 uncultured Lachnospiraceae bacterium | reverse complement strand
CTGAAAGATGCCCCCATCGTCATCCTGGATGAGGCCACCGCCTTTACCGATCAGGAGAATGAAGAGAAAATCCAGCGGTCAATCGGGGCGCTGACAAAGGGAAAGACATTGCTGGTGATCGCGCACCGTCTTTCCACAATCAAAAACGCGGATCAGATTATTGTCTTAAAAGAGGGGGAAGCGCAGGCCTGCGGAACACATGAGGAATTACTGAGCGGGAACCGCCTGTACCGGGATATGTGGAACGCGCACATCGGCGCGAAAAATTGGTCCGCCGGAGCGAAGGAGGGGAGGGAGCGGATATGTTCAAAATTGTAAAACGGCTGCTGGATTGGACCGGACCATACAAGAAGCGCATTTATATCGGCTTTATTTTCGCTTTTCTGCACAGCGTTTTTACCGCGGCTCCGATTATGCTGGCGGCTTATGGCTTCCGTGTGGTTCTGGATGATTTTTATGGGAGGTCAGAGTTAAATGCCTCTGTCATCTGGCTTCTGCTCTTCGCCATGATCGTTTCGGTGCTTGGACGGTTTCTGTTTTCTTATTTGCGGGCGGTTACGCAGGATAGTGTGGGGTATGAGGCCGCCGCGAAGGAGCGGATCCGGCTGGGCAATATTTTCAAACGGGTATCTCTCGGCTTTTTCAGCCAGAATAATATGGGGGAATTATCCTCCGCCGTGACTACCGATCTGTCCTTTATGGAAATGTTCGCGACTAATATGATCCATACGGTTGTCAACGGATACATCACGGTGATGGTTCTGGTCGGGTGCCTGGCGTTTTACTGTCCCCTTGCGGGTGGGATCTCATTGGCTGGTGTGCTGCTGTCCGCGTGCTTTTTATCTCTGCTGGAAAAGCGCAGCCGCAAAAACGCGCCGGTTCACCAAAAGGCGCAGGATGATATGGTGGAAAGCACGATTGAATATTTGCGGGGGATGCAGGTGGTGAAGGCATTTAAGCAGGAGGGCGCCGCCATTGAGGGCATCCGAGGGGCCTATGGCGACAGCAGGCGCGTCAATGTAAAAATCGAAAAGGAATATATGCCGTATAACTGCCTGCATCTCTTTTCTCTGAAGGCCGCCTCCATCGCGGTAGTCGCGGTATCCGCGTGGCTGACCTCTGAGGGCAGCATGGATTTGCCGGTCATGCTGATGATGGATCTGTTTTCTTTTACGATGTTTGGCAGTGTGGAAGCTTTGAACAATGCGGCCCATGTGTTGGAAATTATTGACGCGACACTCTCGAAGCTGAAGCGAATTGAGACCGCGAAAATTATTGACGGGGATGGGCGGGATATCAAATTACAGACAGCGGACATTCGATTTGACGGCGTGTCCTTTGCCTACGAGGCGGACGGCCCGGGCCGGGGCGAAAAGCCCGTACTGAAAAATGTCAGCTTTCAAATTCCGCAGGGAAGCACCACCGCGATTGTGGGGCCGTCAGGCAGCGGAAAGACTACGATTTGCAATTTGATCGCAAGGTTTTATGACGTAAATGCCGGAACCGTATTCGTGGGGGCGGTGGATGTCCGCAAAATCACCTGTGACAGCCTATTATCCAATATCTCCATGGTGTTCCAAAAGGTCTATCTGTTCCATGATACGGTCGAGAACAATATTCGGTTTGGCAATCCCGCCGCGACCCACGCGCAGATCGTGGAGGCCGCGAAAAAGGCCGGCTGCCACGACTTTATCCAACGGCTCCCGGAGGGATATCACACGGTCATTGGAGAAGGCGGCTCAACCCTTTCCGGCGGAGAAAAGCAGCGGGTCTCCATCGCCAGGGCGATCCTGAAAAATGCGTCCATTATCATTTTGGACGAGGCCACAGCCAGCGTCGACCCGGAGAATGAGCATTTCATTCAGCAGGCCATCAGCGAGCTTACCGCCGGCAAAACCGTCATTGTGATCGCGCACCGGCTGGCAACGGTGGAACACGCGGACCAGATCTTAGTTTTGGACGAGGGGCAAATCGTGCAAAAAGGCACACATTCAGAGCTGCTCCAACAAAACGGCCTGTACCGCCGGTTCATCGATATTCGCAGGGAGGCGGAGGGGTGGAGTATTGCGTAAGAAAGGGCAGGGCAGAGAAAAGCCCTGCTTTTTTTTGTGGTTTTTGTGGTAAAAAGCTAAGCGCATGGTATAATGAATTTGCCGGGAAAAGAGTTTGAGGCAACAGCGTGTTACCTCAAAAAACGGGCACAGGAAAACTTTAAAAAGATCTTGGGATACTAATTAGGAAGTTCAGCTTTTGAAAGGATTGTTTGCATGGATAAAGAAAAGCAGACGATTATCGTAAAAGAGGAAAAAGAAACACCGTTGGCGGTGGTAGAGCAGGCTCATATGGATATAAAAAGCATGATTCATGTTGTCCGTAATCAGCAGGTTATGATAGATAGTGACTTGGCGATGCTGTATCAAGTAGAAACTAAGCGCCTAAATGAAGCGGCAAAACGTAATATTTCACGGTTTCCAGAGAGATTTCGTTTTCAATTGACGAAAACAGAATATGAAAACTTGAAGTCGCAATCTGCGACTTCAAGTTTGGAAGAGGATAATGGATACGGTGGACGTAGAAAATTGCCGTTTGCTTTTACGGAACAGGGAATAGCGATGCTTTCTGCCGTTTTGCGTAGTGATGTTGCTATTCGTGTGAGTATTAGAATTATGGATACTTTTGTGGAAATGCGTAAGTACATGGCAAATACATCTTTGTTATATGAACGGATAAACGCAATGGAGATCCGTCAGATCAATTACCAAACAGAAACGGATGAGCGTTTCGAGAGAGTTTTTGAGTACATATCCGATCATGAAGAAGTCAGTCAAAAGGTATTCTTTGACGGGCAGATATATGACGCGTTCAGTCTGATTGTCAGCCTGATCCAAAAGGCGGAGAAGGAAATTACATTGATAGACGGATATGTAGATGTCGAAACCTTAAATTTGCTTTCCAAGAAAAAGGAAGATGTATCCGTTACAATCTACACGCATGAACGTACAAGGCTGTCACAGACAGACGTTGGAAATTTCAACGCACAGTATCCTGTGCTGGAAGTGAAATATACAAGAGCTTTCCACGATCGTTTTCTGATTCTTGATCGGGAGACAGCTTATCATGTGGGAGCCTCACTCAAGGATGCCGGAAAAAAATGCTTTGGCATTAACCGGATCCAGGATGCGGGGATTATCAGGGACATCATGCAGCGGCTGGAGCTGGAAGCAGAAGAATAAGAAAATGCGGGAAGCTCTGTCCGGGATCATCGGAGCTTATGATTCTGCTTCGCCGTCTGGCACAGCAGGCTCCTGCGGATAATTTCTTCTTATACCAGAAAAGAATTGACAAAGCCCTGGATTTTGCTTAGACTAAAACTCAGCGGAGAGACAGAAGCTGAGGCTGTCCGGGGGACCGCCGGAAAGAGGGCGGGAGCTTGGAGTCGGCAAGGCTCTGCCGATGAATATCCGGAAGGAGGGAATGACGAATATGAAGATTTATAATACGGAAACAAAGAGAAAAGAGGAGTTTGTGCCGCTGGTGCCGGGAAAGGTGAGCATGTATGTGTGCGGTCCCACGGTGTACAACTATATTCATATAGGAAATGCCCGGCCCATGATCGTATTTGACACGGTGCGCCGCTATATGGAGCACAGAGGGTATGAGGTGAATTTTGTGTCCAACTTTACCGATGTGGATGATAAGATAATCGCACAGG
>CAZGRM010000068.1:0-14855 GCA_964528295.1 uncultured Lachnospiraceae bacterium | reverse complement strand
AATGGCGCTGCAATTATACTCTACTTACACCAAGGAGAAAGTAGGAATTAAGAGAGAGGAGTGTTACTGTGGAAAAAAGTAAATTAAGCCAAAATCGTGGAACAGACACAAAAAACAGGCTCACATAGTGAACCATTATAGAGTATTCCCACCTTGGTAAAGCGAGGCGCACCTGCACATCAATAACAAAATGGATGGGTGCATCTGATACTGATGCCGGGATGCCTTAATAATAAGTCTACTATAACACGAAAACTTGAAGGTGTGAATCACTTTCATTACTATTTGTGCCACCGACTTGGCGGAGGAATGGAGATTATTATGAAAAGAAGAAACAGAAAAGTCAGTCTCTTTGCGGCGGCGGTCCTTACCGCGGCCACCATCGTACCGGGAACCGGGGCCGCTGTAAGCGCGGAGGAGACGAAAACCGTCAACATTGCGATTTCCGGTGATCCGACATTTACATTTGAGGCCATCGGAGATACCCTGATGGCCACCAACGGACTGCTGCGGGAGGGTCTGACCCGGTATGCGGACGGCGAGCTGGGAGAAGGGCTGGCGGAGAGCTACGAGCACAACGAGGACTATACCCAGTGGACCTTCCACCTGAGAGAGAGCGGCTGGAGCAATGGAGAGCCTGTCACCGCGGATGACTGGGTGTACGCCATCGGCGCTATGCTGGACGGCACCGCGGACCTGAGCTACCCGGATTTCCTCTATGAAATCGAGAATGCCCGGGAGATCTACCAGGGGGAGGCGGATGTTTCCGAGCTGGGGGTAAAGGCGCTGGACGACAGCACTCTGGAGTTTGATCTGGCCTACCCGGTGGTATACTTCCCCTATCTGGTCACTCACCCCATGCATTTTGGATATGACAGAGAATTTTCCGAGGAGGTGGGGGTAGAAAATGTGGGACTCGAGCCGGAGACCAGCATCAGCAGCGGTCCCTTCTATATTGATTCCTGGGAGCATGACGATCTCATCGTGTTGAAGAAAAATCCTTATTACTGGAATGTGGACAATATTCAGTATGACCAGGTGAATGTGTACATTATCCCGGAGGAGTCCACCCAGGTGAATCTCTTCCTGAACGGGGAGCTGGACATTGTGGATCTCTCCTCCCAGAGAAAAGCCGCCGTGGAGGGAGCGGGCTATGAGGTACAGACCTACAATAATGGCCGCACCGTTTATCTCCAGTACAATCTGAGCAATGAGTATCTGTCCAACCAGTCCATCCGTCAGGCCATCTCCTCCGCCATAGACAGGGAAAGTCTGGTGAGCGGTGTGGTAAAGGCGGGTACCCCCGCGGACGGACTGATTCCGGTGGGTTTGGCCGGAGACGGGGAGAATACCTACCGGGATATCGTGGGAAGTGTGCTGGATTACACCTATGATTTGGACCGGGCCAAGGAGCTTCTGGACCAGGGAGTCAGTGAGCTGGGACTGTCGGATGCCTCCGAGATCCACTTTACCATTCTGGCCTCCAGTACAGATGAAAATATAGCGGTGACGGGAGCCCTCCAGCAGCTTCTTCAGGAAAATCTGGGGATCACCGTGGAGGTGGAGACCACAGACAGCACCTCCTACAGAAGCAGAAGGAGCAGCTACGACTATGACGTGGCGCTGGTGAGCTGGGGAGCCGACTGGGATGACGCCACAAACTTCCTGGGAGGCTACGAGAGAGATGAGTCCGCGAATCCGGCTCTGTATATCAGTCAGGAATTCAATGGGGCCTACAACGCGGCCACCTACAGCACCGATGTGACGGAGCGGGTGAAGCTTCTGGGCGAGGCGGAAACGATTCTGATTGAAGACCAGGGCGTGACGCCTCTGTACTATACGGCCCAGTATTATGTGGTGAGCGACAAGGTGAGCGGAGTGCTCCGCAGAGCGGTGGTTCCCTATCTGGATCTGTATTATGCTTCAGTAGAATAAATTTTATTGGGACAATGTAAGGGATGGCCAGGCATCCCTTACATTGTTATAGAAAGGAAAAGCTGATGAAAAAATACATCATAAAAAGAATCCTTCTGGCGGTGGTCACCATCTTCGTGGTGCTGACCTTTACTTTTTTTCTTATGCATGCCATTCCGGGAAATCCCCTGTCCAGTGGAAATGACAATATTTCGGAGGAATCCATGGCAGTGCTGATGGCAAACTATGGCCTGGACAAGCCCCTGTACAAACAGTATTTGATTTACATAAACAATATTCTCCATGGAAATTTCGGCACCTCCATCTCCAATGACAATAAGAGCGTGTCCGATATTATTCTGAAGGCCTTTCCCGTGTCCGCGGATCTGGGGATCCGGGCCCTGATTTTCGGCACGATTGCCGGGATTCTGCTGGGCATAGAGGCGGCGCTGCACAGAAACAAGGCGGCGGACCACATCTCCACCATCGTGGCCATCATCGGTGTCTCCGTGCCCAGCTTTGTGCTGGGGACCGTTTTGCAGACCGTGCTGGGGCTGGGGCTGTCCGGCTGGATCAAGCGCGCCTTTGACACCAGCTATCAGCTCTTTCCCATAGCCCGGTGGGAGAGCTTCCGCTACACCATCATTCCCAGCTTCGTGCTGGGCCTGGGCACCGTGGCCTCCCTGGCCAGACTGATGCGTACCTCCATGCTGGACGTCATCAGTCAGGATTACGTAAAGACCGCCAAGAGCAAGGGCATATCGAAGGCCGCCATTGTGCTGAGGCATGAGGTGAGAAACGCCATCATGCCTGTGTTGACTGTGCTGGGGCGCATGATCGGCGGTGTGGTGACCGGTTCTTACATTATAGAGAGCCAGTTTGCCATACCGGGCCTGGGCAAATACCTGGTCAACAGCATCACCGCCAGGGACTACACCCTGACCATGGGCCTCACGGTATTTTACTCTATTTTTGTGGTGTTCAGCATGCTTTTGGTGGATATCCTGTACTGCTTTGTGGATCCGAGAGTGAGGCTTTCCTAATGGAGGAGAAAATGGAACGTGAATTATTTGTAAAAGATTTTACCAGAATACCCAAGGACCTGGAGGCCAGCCAGAGGATCAACAGAGTCTCGCTGTCCTACTTTCAGGGAGCTGTGCGCACTCTGAAACAGAATAAGGTGGCCATGATCTCTCTGGGATTTATTCTGTTTTTGATTCTGACGGCTATTTTCGGCCCGATGATTTTCCCGGACTATCAGAAGCAGGATCTGCTTCACACCCTGCAGCCCCCCTCGAGGGATCACTGGCTGGGGACAGATGAGCTGGGAAGAGATGTATTTACCCGCCTGATCCGGGGCACCAGGATTTCCCTGTCCATCGGATTTATAGCGGAGACCATCAACCTGATCTTCGGTGTGTTTTACGGCGGAATCGCCGGGTATCTGGGGGGAAGGGCGGACAATATCATGATGCGGATCGTGGATGTGCTGATGTCGATTCCAAATATGATCATCATGATTTTACTGTTGACTGTGCTGAATAAGGGGATGGGGACCATGATTTTCTCCCTGTGCGCCACAGGCTGGATCGGCGTGGCCCGGATCGTCCGGGGGCAGGTGCTGTCTCTGCGGGAGAATGAGTATGCCCTGGCCGCAAAGGTGCTGGGGGCCAGCAAATGGGAGATTCTGGTCAGTCATCTGATTCCGAATACCATAGGCCCCATCATCGTCAACTATACCATGAGCATTCCCGGCGCCATCGGGGCGGAGGCGGGCCTGAGCTATCTGGGACTTGGCATCTCCGTGCCGGAGGCCAGCTGGGGAAATATGCTGCAGACGGGCTCCAATCAGTTTCCCGGGGCACTGTGGATCTTCTTCTCCTCCGCGGCAGTGTTTGCCATTTCCATGCTGGCCTTCAATCTGCTGGGTGACGGACTGAGAGACGCGCTGGATCCAAAAATGAGAAGATAGTAGGTGAAAATTATGCTGGATATAAAAAATTTAAGGGTTTCCTTTCACACCTATTCCGGTGAGGTGCAGGCGGTGAGAGGGGTAGACCTTCATCTGGAGGAGGGCGGCGTGCTGGCCATTGTGGGGGAGTCAGGCTGCGGAAAATCCGTGACGGCCCAGAGTATACTGAAGCTCCACGACCCGGATATCACAGAGTACAAGGGAGGGGAAATCCTCTTCAAAGGAAGAAATCTGCTGGCGCTGGGAGAAAAAGAGATCCAGAAGGTCCGGGGCCGGGAGATCAGCATGATTTTCCAGGATCCCATGACCTCCCTGAATCCTACCATGACGGTGGGAAAGCAGATCTCGGAGGTGCTTTTGAGGCATGAGACCGACGGGAGGGGGAGGAAAATCGGAAAGGAGGAGGCGAAGAAGCGGGTCATTGACCTGCTGCGCATGGTCCGCCTGCCCAATCCGGAGGAAAGATTTTACCAGTATCCCCACGAGTTTTCCGGAGGACAGCGGCAGAGGGTCATGATCGCCATGGCCATGGCCTGTTCTCCCCAGGTGCTCATCGCCGATGAGCCCACCACGGCCCTGGATGTGACCGTCCAGGCCCAGATCCTGAGGCTGATGAAGGAGATGCAGAGAGAAAAGGGAACCTCCATCATCATCATTACCCACGATCTGGGCGCGGTGGCCAGGATCGCGAAGCATGTGGCGGTGATGTACGGAGGCCTGGTCATGGAAGTGGGCACGGTGGAGGACATTTTTTACCGCACCCGCCATCCCTACACCAGGGGCTTGCTGGATTCCGTCTCAAAGCTGAATGCCGATAAAAATAAGCTGCTGAAATCCATCGACGGCACGCCGCCGGACCTGGTGAAGCCCCCGGCGGGCTGCCCCTTCGCGGACCGCTGCGATTATGCCATGCGGGTCTGCAAGGATCATATGCCCGAGGCCTGGAGACTGTCGGAGAATCATACATGCAGATGCTGGCTGTCGGATCCGGAGTGCCCCCACAGGCTGGAAAGAAGGGAGGAGTGAGCCATGGCGGAGGAGATTTTATTTGAGGTACAAAACCTGTGCAAATACTTTGATGTGGACGGAAAGCAGCTCAAGGCGGTGGATGGGATTTCCTTTCAGGTAAAAAAAGGGGAGACCTTCGGGCTGGTGGGAGAGTCGGGCTGCGGAAAGAGCACTCTGGGAAGAACTCTGGTGCGCGTCTATGAACCCACCTCCGGCACTGTGACCTACAAGGGGAAATCCATTTCAAACTTAAAGGGAAAGGCGGTCAAAGAGTATACCTCCAGTGTGCAGATGATTTTCCAGGACCCCTACGCCTCTCTGGATCCCCGGATGACCATCGGCGATATCATCAAGGAGGGAATGAAAATTCACCGCATCGGCTCAGAGCAGGAGCGGACGAAGCGCATGTATGAGCTGCTTAGCCTGGTGGGGCTGAACCGGGAGCATGCCCAGCGTTTTCCCTACGAGTTCTCCGGCGGACAACGCCAGAGGGCCGGGATCGCCAGGGCCTTGGCTCTGAATCCGGAGTTTATCGTCTGCGATGAGCCGGTCTCCGCCCTGGATGTCTCCATTCAGGCCCAGATCATCAATCTGCTGAAGAAATTGCAGAAGGACCTTGATCTGAGCTATCTCTTTATCGCCCACGATCTCTCCATCGTCCGGTACGTGTCGGACCGGGTGGGGGTGATGTATCTGGGATCTCTGATCGAGGTGGCCAAGGCGGAGGAGCTTTACTTAAACCCCATCCATCCCTATACAAAGGGGCTCATCGCCACCATCCCCGTGCCGGATCCCCATGAGGAAAATCAGCGGGAGCAGGAGCTGCTGGAGGGAGATGTGCCCAGCCCCATCGGCATAGGAGAGGGGTGCAAATTTGCCGGGCGGTGCAAATACGCCACGGAGGAATGCGGAAGAAAGACTCCGAAGCTGGAGGAGGTGGGAGGAGACCACCAGGTAGCCTGTCATCGGGTGGACGCACTGTGGAAGGCCATGGACGGCGGACTTTTTTAAAAAAAGGTATTGTATGGAAGAGAAAAATGAGATAAACTTACCATAGTAAACCTATAGAGATTGAGGAGAAAGGAGTTGTATCATGAAGAAGGCTTTATACCATGCTTTGATTGTTATGACTCTTGACTATGAAATCAATCTTCTGAGGGCGCTGCAGGTTTGGGGAGAGCATTCAAAATTTGAGATCAGGGATGTGGCCCATGACGGAGAGCAGGCATTGGAGCTGCTGCGGAACAAGGAGTATGATTTGGTGATCAGTGAGGTGAATCTGCCTGTCATAGACGGCATTCAGCTGTTGAAGCGAGTCCGGGGCGAGAAGCTGGCCCCGCTTTTCGTGGTGCTCAGCGGCACCGCGGATTTTCAATATGCCAGGGAGTGTATTATATACGGCGCGTTTGACTATTTACAGAAAATGCCCCAGGCCAAAACGATGCTGGATATGTTTCGGCGGGCGGAGGCGGAGCTGATCCGTCAGAGATCGGAGGCGGACCTGGCCTCCAATGAGGTGATGAGCGCGTTCCAGGCGGATCTGCGGACCATCGTGGGAGATATTATTTTACATAATGAAAAGGGGCAGATGGTGTTTGCCGCGGTGGCGGAGAGCATCCTGCGGATGAATCAGGAATATACCGTAAAGGGGGATATTCAGCTGCGGCAGATTTTCCGCGGCGTCATAGACCAGGTATTTGAACGGTGCAAGTGGCTGCGGCTCTACCGGGAGGTGGACGAGTTCTATTCACCGGACGCTCTCCGGCTGGACAGCAGGCTCCACGCGGAGGAGGCGTATCTTCAGAAGCTGGGGAAATTATCGGATTTTATCGCGGAGCTGTATCCGAAGACCTCCGATTCCATCATCCAGGAGGTGGTGGAATATGTGGTAAATCATCCGGAGGAGGACCTTCATCTGAAAAGCATAGCGGCGATGAAGTTTGTGAATTATTCCTATCTGAGCAACGCCTTTTCCGTTCAGACGGGGATCACCTATTCGGAATACGTCTGCCGGGTCCGCATGGCGAGGGCCCTTTACCTGCTGTCGGGCACCGATATGAGGGCAAAGGATATCGCGCTGCGGCTGGGATACCGGGACTACGTGCATTTTGCGAAGCTGTTTCGGAAGCAGTATAACCTGACGCCCAACGGCTACCGGGAGGAGCACAGGCCGAAGATTCACTATGAGGACTACGCACAGATATAGACGGGGAGGGAAAGGAATGAGCAAAATCAAGGAAAGTGCCCTGGAGCTGATCGGAAACACACCGATCCTGAAGTTGAACCGCTATCTGGCCGCGAAAGGGATCGAAGACGCGGTGATCCTGGCGAAGCTGGAATACCTGAATCCTGCCGGCTCCGTGAAGGACCGCATCGCCCTGGCCATGATCGAGAACGCCGAGGAGAGAGGCCTTTTGAAGCCGGGGGCGACGATTATCGAGCCCACCTCCGGAAATACCGGCATCGGCCTTGCGGCGGTGGCGGCGGTGAAGGGCTACAAGATCATCCTGACACTGCCGGAAACCATGTCGGTGGAGCGGCGGAATCTGCTGAGAGCATACGGCGCGGAGCTTGTCCTGACGGAGGGATCAAAGGGCATGAGGGGAGCCATCGCCAAGGCGGAGGAGCTCAACGCCTCCATCCCCGGCTCCCTGATCCTGGGCCAGTTCGAAAATCCGGCCAATCCCGGGGTTCACAGGGCCTTCACGGGGCCGGAGATCTGGGAACAGACAGAGGGCAGGGTGGACATTTTCGTGGCGGGTGTGGGCACGGGAGGCACCATCACCGGGGTGGGAGAGTATCTGAAATCCCGAAATCCCGATATCCGGATCGTGGCGGTGGAGCCGGAGGGCAGTCCCGTGCTGTCAAGGGGAATCCCGGGGCCCCACAAAATTCAGGGAATCGGGGCTGGCTTTGTGCCGAAGACACTGAACACGGCCGTCTATGATGAGATTATCACAGTGAGCGATAAGGACGCCTTTTTGGAGGGAAAGGCCTTCGCGGTGGCGGAGGGCGTCCTGGTGGGAATTTCATCGGGAGCGGCCCTAAAGGCGGCCGCTGTGCTGGCCGAAAGACCGGAAAATAAGGGAAAAGTGATCCTGGCGCTGCTGCCGGATTCCGGTGACCGGTACCTGTCCACGAAGCTGTTTCAATGAAAAAAACCAGAGCCGGAAGGCCTCAGATCCTGGGGAGCTTCCGGCTCTCTGCTTGTTTCAGGGGGATTGGCGCCTCCTTTTTATAATTTTTTTCAATACTTTTCGAATTAATTTCGATGTCAAAATTCCTTGAAAACAAGGGGATTCCAGACAGAGATAAAAATAAATCGCCAGAAAAATGAACGGAAATTCAATGTTTCCGGGACTTGTAATCGGAAGAACCAGAAAAATGCGACTAACGCTTTCGTGAACTTCAAAAACCACATAAAAAAGAAAAGCCACCTTTCACTCCTGAAAAGGAGTATAATGTAAGTACCAGCAAACATTAGAGAAAGGGGCTTTCCTTATGAAGATTATACCACAGATGAACCTGTTTGAAGAGAGTGATTTTGAAAATTTAGGAGATTTAGAAAGGCTGCAGATGGTCCAGGAGACGCTGGATGATGGAAAACTAATCCATAAACTGTACCGGATACGTGGAAAGGGAAGAAATGACTGGCCCTGTGAGGCAATGTGGAATTCCTTTATAGCCAGTTTCCTGTTTGGACATGAAACGGTAGAAAGCCTGCTGAGGGAACTGCGCAGGAATAAACAACTGCGCACCCTGTGTGGTTTTGAACCAAAGGCTGTAAAGCAGAAAGACGGAAGCATTAAAGTTTATGTAGCGCCATCTGCAAGTGCGTATTCGAAGTTTCTGAAAAATCTGATATCCTGTCAGGCCGAACTGGATGGGAAAGCAATCCAGAGTTTTGGGACGAGGCCCGGCAAAAATAAAGAAAGTGGCGGACGCGGGGAACATGATGCGGACTGGTGTAAAAAGCAGTACAGTGCAAGCGGGCCGAATGGGGAATCCGTCATTAAAACCAAAAAATGGTTTGGTTTCCGCCTGCATCTGATTGCGGATGCAACATATGAAATTCCCGTTGCGTTTTCTGTCACGAAAGCATCAAACAGTGAACAGACGGAGGCGAAGAATCTGCTGGAAAAGATGGAAAAAGCACATAAGGAATGGCTGGAAGGCTGCAGCTATTTTCTGGGAGACAAAGGCTACGACAGCAGCAAGATCATGGAATGGCTGGAGGGGAAGGAAATCAAGCCGATCATAGATATCCGCAACTGTTGGAAGGACGGGGAGGAAACGCATCAGTACCGGGATACAAATCTGGTATATAACTATAAAGGGACGGTATGGTATGTAGAAGAAGATGGAAGCAGGACGGAATTGCTATACAGAGGATATGACAGAAGCACGGACAGTCTGAGATATGGTTTCAAGCCGCAAAAAAATGACAAACGGATTTTCCGGATAAAATGCGAAGAAGACAGAAGAATCTTCACACCGGTTGCGAGAAGCAGCCATAAATGGAAAAGGTTGTATAAAAAGAGGACCGGAGTCGAGCGGATGAATGGAAGGATAGACAGGGATTATCAATTTGAGAAGCATACGATCCGTGGCCAGAAGAAAATGACAATGTTCATAACGGTTACCTTTGTTATATATATGGCGATGGCCAAAAGCAAAATCGAAAGAGGGCAGACAGAACACCTCTGTAAATTGTATGCATAAAAAGCAATGGAACAGAAAAAAGATTCCGGATATACAAGGGGGAAGTATACCCATTTTTCAGGAGAAATGTATTGTTTGCCGAAATAATTCAGATAAAATAACCGTCAAAAACAAAAAAACAGGTCAAATTTTCGATTATAGCTGCCAAAGGCGATAAATCTGATGCGTTAAAGGGGTTACAGCGAAATTAATTCTTTTCCATTATGTCTTGCAATTTTTTTGGGGATAACCTATACTAATAAATAGCCTGTGCTTTTTTAGAAAGTGATTCCGGGAAGGTATGGGCAGGAAGAAAATAAACAACTGAATATGAGGAGAAATGGAATGAAAAACTGGAAAACTGTTTTTACAGGATTTTTCGTTTTCTGCCTGCTGGTGTTTGTACCCCTTACCGTGATACGGGCAGAGGAGGAGCCGCGGGAGGAGACGGAGGAAGCACTTCCAGATTCATACTACTATTCGATTGAGTCGAATGAGATAAAAGACTGGCCCCAGGGTCCGGCCATAGAGGCGGCATCAGCCACCGTCATGGATCTGGACAGCGGGACCTTTCTCTACAGCAAGAACGCCACGTCGAAGCAGTATCCGGCCAGCATCACAAAAATCATGACCACGCTGCTTTTGGTGGAGAACTGTAATCTTGACGATGAGATCACGTTCTCGGAGATTGTTTATGATCTGGAGGAAGGCAGCTCCCATCTCGGTATTCAGCCGGGAGAGAAGATGAAGCTGAGGGATGTTGCTTATGGCATTATGCTTGCGTCCGCAAATGATATGGCGAACGGTGTGGCGGAATATATGGGTGGAAGCCTGAGCGGCTTTGCCGATATGATGAATGCCAGAGCCCAGGAGCTTGGATGTGTGAACACACATTTTTCCAATCCCCACGGGCTGTACAGTGAGGATCATTACACGTGTGCGTATGACATGGCACTGATCGCCCAGGCTGCCTACAACAATCCCACCTTCCGTGAGATTGTGTGTACCCGGGAATACACGATACCAAAGACAAATCTGGTGGAGGAGGAGCGATCCTTTCTGAACCATCAGAAAATGATGCACAGCAATGAGGAATATTACCGGTCCTACTGTACGGGAGGCAAG
This sequence comes from uncultured Lachnospiraceae bacterium, assembly GCA_964528295.1. GTDB lineage: Bacteria > Bacillota > Clostridia > Lachnospirales > Lachnospiraceae > Choladousia. The sequence goes on along the minus strand of CAZGRM010000068.1, from coordinate 4,135 downwards.
ACGGGATTTACCTCTGAATGTCTGAATACGCTGGTTACCTATGCGGAGAAGGATGGGAAGCGTCTTGTATCCGTGATTCTCAGGGTGAATGGCGCGGGGAAGGCATACGAAGAGTCTGCCGGTATTCTGGAGTATGGATTTGATAATTTTTCCACAACTAAGTACGTTAAAAGCAGTTCATCAAGAACTTTTTATGATATAATGGGCCTGAATTATCTGGGAATGGCTTCCGAATACCAGTCGGATGTCTGGAAGAGGCAGATTGCTTCCGGTCTCTACGGAATTCTTACACTGCCCAATACGGTGGATCCAAAGCAGGTCACCAGCCAGGTGATTTCGCGGAACGGAAGCGGCAGCAGTGTTTCTTATGAATATGAAGGAACGGCGGTGGGTTTCTCCAGAGGTACCTTTTACCCGTTTTCTGCCCCGGCACAGCTCTTTTTTGAACAGAAAGCGGAGGTGTCCTTGGCGGAGGGAGCGGAAACGGTATCAGGAAATAATATACAGATAGAGAATCTAAATGACGTGCTGACACGTACAAGCGATATGTTTACCTCCGGCTACGGAGCTCTTAAGAGCTACACCGAGACCCACTTCACCACGGTGGTGGCGGCCGGCGCGGCGGTTCTTGTGATTCTAGTCGTTTTTATTGTGATTCTGATTTTCCGATGTACGTCGGATTTAAGAATAAGAAGAAAGCGGAAACAGGAGGAGCAGCAGAGAAGGCGGAGGGAGGAAGAAATTGAGCGGATGACTACGGCCGAGATTGAGGCTGAGCTTCGTGCTGTGATGGAGCAGGAGCGGGTCCGCAGAGAAAGGGAAACGCAGGCGGAAGCCGAGGCAGTGAGGGCTGCCGAAGAAGCCAGACGTCTGGAGGAGGAGGCTCATGAGACGGAGCGTCTGCTCCAGGAGTTGGAGGACGAGCGACAGGAGCGCTTGAAGAAAAAGCAGTAAGGGTATAAATAATTAATTTTGTAGAAGGGAAGGATAAATATGAACTGGGTTGCGCCGATCAAAGATGAAGAAACTCTGGAAAAATTCAAAGCGAAGCTGCGGGAGATGGATGACAAATACTACATTATGTTTGAAATCGGAGTCGGCACAGGGCTTCAGCTCCAGGAAATATTAAAGTTTAAAAATAAAGATATCAGGGGTAAGGACAGCATTGAGGCGAATATCGGGACGAAGAATATCAAGAGGACGTTCCTGATTCCGCCGGAATTAAAGGAAATTATTAACCAGTACACCGAGGGAAAGGATCCGGAGGCATATCTGATTCTGGGACATGCCAGCTCACCGGCGCCTCTTTCCAGGGAGCAGGCGTACCGGGCTTTTAAGAGTGCGGGAAAGAGCATGGGCCTGGCCTCCATTGGCGCCCAGACCATGCGCAAAACCTTTGCATGGAGATATTACAAGTCCACAGGGGACATTTATTACCTTCAGAATCTTCTGAACCACGCGTCTCCCTCCATCACTTACCGTTATATCGGGGAGAAGCCCAATGTGGAGGTGTATCTGAAGAAGATGACACCGGAGGAGAATGAGCGGAGCCGCTATGAGCTGTACAAGAACGGCAACGGAAAGAAGCGGATCGAGGCTCTGCAGAAGGTGCTGGATGAGATCACCACAGAGATGGACAACCCTCTCAACAACGATTCCTACTTCGGACGGGTGGACTGCCTGCTGACGGAGATGGAAGAGCTGGTGGAGAATTTTAACAAGACCAAATAAAAGAGATAAAAGGGTGCTTTGGGCACCCTTTTATGATTCCTGCTTTTTGTATTTTCTCTTGATTTTTTGTATTTCCTTCTTCGCTTTTATGGCCTCCGCCTCCTCCGGGGAGATCAGCTTCTGGGTTTTCACCCCATAGAAAAGACCGTCCTGGCGCTGGCGCAGCCGCACCTTGCCCTTCAGGTAGCCGTGGGTTTCACACCAGGCCAGACAGAAATAATTGTGGCTGCCCACGGAGAACCAGCGGATTTTCTTCGGCACATTCCTTCCGCAGAGATAGCAGGTGGTGGAGGTCAGCTTCCGGTCCTTCATGGCCTGTATTTTTGTGGCAAAGGGGCGGGAGACAAACTTGGTGTAGGTGTCGTACCTGAGATAGATCTCATCCTTCCGGCCCCGGGGAGTGGAAAAATAGTCCACGGAGGAGTTTCTTTGGATCTCATCTTCCATGAGATGCTCCATGATCAGGGCCGTGTAGTGGGCGTCGGAGAGGGCGTCGTGGAAGGGCACTTCCTTTGGAATATTCAGATAGTCCACCGCGTACTCCAGACTCCGCCGGGACTTCCTGTCCTCATAGACGATGCTGAAAATCTTCTGTATATCGTAGTAGAGAAAGGGGAACGGAAAGGGAAGAGGAAGCTGGTGATAAGCCATATTCCTCTGCAGCTCCATCAAATCTCCGGGTCCCCAGGTACAGAACATGGGCTCCGGCCCGCACCAGTCCAGAAAATCATGGATCACCTCGGGAAAGCTCCTGGCATTTTCGAAATCAATGTCCCGGAGGGCGATGACCTCCCTTGTCTTATAATGGAGAGAAGTGTACACCTGGGGCCGGATCACCTCCCGGAAGCGGTCCGGTACACCGGCCTTCCCGGAAAACCGCACCGCGCCGATCTCGATAATCTCAAAGGGCAGGCGGGACACCTCTCCTGATTTCCCGCTGGGAGACTGATTCCATTCCAGATCCAGCACAATATAGTCCACAGGCACACCTCCTTTCGCATCTATTTTTAAACCAAATAACAAATGATTTTACTTAGTATACACAATTCCATATCAAAAAACAACCCTCCGTCAAAATGTATAGGAAAAAGTAAAATTTTCGTCAATGTGCTACAAAAACAAAATTACATATCACTTCGTAAGCAGAACCACCAAGGAAAAAAAGAATCTTTGTATAGTTATGGTATAGAGAAAAATCCGGGAGTCTTGTATACTAAACACATGCAAAAAGCAGCGGCGCATGAGGTGCCGGTTATAAGAAGATCAGGAGGATTCAGAAATGGCAAGCTTATCTTTAAAGCATATTAACAAAACTTATCCCAACGGATTTGAGGCGGTTAAGGACTTCAATCTGGAGATCAAGGATAAGGAATTCATCATCTTCGTAGGACCGTCTGGATGTGGTAAGTCCACCACACTTCGTATGATCGCAGGTCTGGAGGAGATTTCAGCTGGTGAGCTGAAGATTGGTGACAGAGTAGTAAACGACGTAGAGCCGAAAGACAGAGATATCGCAATGGTATTCCAGAGCTACGCTCTGTATCCGCATATGACAGTATATGATAATATGGCATTCAGCCTTAAGCTGAGAAAGGTTCCGAAGGCCGAGATCGACAAGATGGTTCGCGAGGCAGCCAGGATCCTTGACCTGGAGAAGCTGCTTGACCGTAAGCCGAAGGCTCTTTCCGGTGGACAGAGACAGCGTGTTGCTATGGGACGTGCTATCGTTCGTGAACCGAAGGTGTTCCTTATGGATGAGCCGCTGTCAAACCTGGATGCTAAGCTCCGTGTTCAGATGAGAACAGAGATCTCCAAGCTGCATCAGAGACTGGGCGCTACGATCATCTACGTAACACATGACCAGACAGAGGCTATGACGCTTGGTACAAGGATTGTTGTTATGAAGGACGGCGTTGTTCAGCAGGTAGATACTCCGCAGAATCTTTACAATGAGCCGGGAAACCTCTTTGTAGCCGGATTCATCGGTTCTCCGCAGATGAACATGGTAGATGCAGTTGTTGACGTTAAAGGCAGTGATGTATATCTGAAGGTAGAGAATTCCAGCATCAAGCTTCCGCAGGCGAAGGCTAAGAAGCTGATCGATGGCGGATACAACGGAAAGACCGTTATCATGGGTATTCGTCCTGAGGATCTGCATGATGATGAGGATGCGCTTGCTAAGGCAGGAGACTCCGTGCTGACAGCTAAGATCGAAGTATACGAGCTCCTTGGTGCAGAAGTATATCTGTACTTCACAGTAGCAGGCTGCAACTTCACAGCAAGAGTAAATCCGCGTACAACTGCAAGAACAGGCGATACAGTTAAGTTTGCTCTTGATGTTGAGAAGATCCATGTATTTGACAAAGAGACAGAGCTTACGATCACAAACTAGTTTAAACAGACT
>CAZGRM010000067.1:0-14900 GCA_964528295.1 uncultured Lachnospiraceae bacterium | reverse complement strand
ATCACAAGTGCAAATTTTGCACACTATACAGTGATTTGCCCTTCAAATTCAGGATGTCCCCCATGGAGGATATCGAAAATGACCTATTGGAGGCGCAGGTTTTACGTTATAATCCGGCTGCCATAATGACGAACAGACTGCGAGGCTTGTCACGCCCAAAGCCCATCCAAAGGGTTTTCCTGACAGGGGCAAATCCATTTGTTCTGAAAACAGACAAGCTCCTGGAGATCGCGGCGCTCATCCGAAGGTATCTGCCATCTGTGGAATCCATCGGCTGTTTTGCCCGCGTCACAGACACAAAAAATAAGACCGGGGAAGAATTGCTCCGGCTCCGGCAGGCGGGATATAACGGACTGACGGTCGGAGTGGAAACCGGGAATGACGAGGCGTTGTCCTTTATGCGGAAGGGGTATACTTCGCGGGATATTCTGACCCAGTGCAAAAGGTTGGAGCAGGCTGGCATTGAGTACGGCTTCTTTTACCTGACCGGTATTTCTGGCAAAGGAAAAGGCGAGGCCAACGCAAAAGCCTCCGCGGAAATTTTCAATCAGCTGCGTCCTTTTCTGATCGGGCCGAATATGCTGACGATCTATCCGGAGTCGGAGCTATATCAGGAAATACAAAACGGAAACTGGGAGGAGGCGGGGGAGCTGGAAAAATATCGGGAGCTTCGTGTCCTTGTGGAGAATCTGAATATTTCAACCTATTTTGCCGCGATGGGAGCTTCCAATGCCTTTGGGCTTCGGGGGCGTTTGCCGGAGGACAAAGAAAGATTATTGGAGGCACTTGACAGAATTATTTCCGAAGCCGATGAGGCGGAGCTGTCACACTACAGAAAAAATCTTCCGCATCTGTAAGCCATCGGATCCGCCTGTCGCAAAAAAGTGCCCTACCCCGTCATCAATTACGCGGCGGGGCCCGTTTTCCGCAATTTGGCGCCCGGGGACGCGAAGCGGCGGATGGTCTGGCTTATGGCGGGCGAATTTCTTTTTAATTGGAGCTTGACAATTATCATGGAGAGCTATAAAATAATCTTGTTATCGGATAACAAGGTTATTTTATTTAAAAGCAGCGGGAGGTTTTTATGAGGCCAATTAATGAGAAGCTGGCGGAGGAGCTTTTGGAGGCGGGGAAGCGGGAATTTCTGGCCCGGGGATTTCTGAAGGCCTCCATGCGGGATATCGCCGCGGCGGCGGGGGTGACCACCGGGGCGCTTTACCGGTACTATACCGACAAGGCGGCTCTGCTGGACGCCCTGGTAAAGGAACCGGCGGACACGCTGGAGAACGCGTACCGGGAGGAGCAGAGGCTCTTTGCGGAGAAGCCCCTGGAGCGTCAGCTGGATGGGCTGCCGGAGATCTCAGACGGAAACGCCGCCTGGATGATGCGGTATATCTATGACCACTTTGACGCCTTCAAGCTGATCACGTGCTGCTCCGGCGGCACAAAATATGAGCATTATCTGGACGTTTTGATCGACATTGAGTCTGAGTCCGGGCGGAGGCTCATTGACCGGATGAAGGAGGCCGGCATGCCGGTGCGGGACATGGATGATTCTCTGATCCACATTCTGTCCAGTATGCTGTTTAACGGTCTGTTTGAGACGGTGCGGCACGATATGCCCCGGGATCAGGCCTTTGCCTATATGGAAAGCCTCCGGGAGTTTTATTCCGCCGGATGGTTTAAAATGCTGGGGATCTCGGGAGACTGAGCCCCTGATTTTATGCGTGATAGTTAGATAACGCTAACGAAAGGAGCATAATTATGGAAGAGACAAAAAAACAATCCCCCTTCGGGAAGCTGTGGCGGTGGGCCGGGGAGTTTCACGGCGGATTCTATGGAGCGGTGGTCCTTGCGGTGCTGGGGGTGGCCTGCAATATGGGGGCGTATTTCTGCGTGGCCGCCATGATCCGGCTGCTGCTGGCAGGGGGAGGGATGAAGGAATGCCTGCCCTGGTGCGGTCTGATGCTGGCGGGATACCTGGGAAAATCCCTGTTTTCCACCTGGTCCACGGCCATGTCCCACACCGCCACCTACCATACCCTGCGGGAGCTGCGAAAGGAGCTTTTGAGCAAGCTGTCCCGGGTGCCTATGGGAACGATTCTGGACACGCCCTCCGGGCAGTACAAGACCACCATCGTGGACAGGGTGGAGGGGATGGAGACCACCCTGGCCCACCTGATCCCGGAGATGACCTCCAATGTGCTGGTGCCGGTGGGGATCGCCGTCTATATTTTTGTGCTGGACTGGCGGATGGGTTTTGCCAGCCTGGTCACCACGGTGGTGGGGCTGATCGTGGCCTCCCAGAGCGGCAAAACCTATGCGGCGCGCTGGCAGGGGGCGGTGGAGACGGGCCAGAGGATGGCAAACGCCATCGTGGAGTACGTGGGAGGCATCCAGGTGGTGAAGGCCTTCAGCCAGAGCGCCGGCTCCTACCGGAAGTATTCCGGGGCGGTGAAGGACAACGCCCAGTATTATGTGGACTGGATGGCGGACAATCAGAAGTACATGGCGGTGATGCAGTCGGTGACTCCCGCCGTGCTGCTGCCGGTCCTGCCGGTGGGGCTGCTGCTGTGGTCCTCCGGCAGCCTGTCCGCCAGCCATTTTCTCACCATCGTGGTCCTCTCTCTGGGTCTCACCGGGCCGCTGATCGCCGCCATGTCCTTTGTGGATGAGCTGGCGGTGGTGGGGACCAATGTGGAGGAGATCGCGGGAATCCTGGAGGCGCCGGAGCTGGAACGGCCCCAGGGGGAGGCGGCCCTTTCGGGGAAGGAGATCCGGCTGAATCAGGTTTCGTTTACATACGGAAAAGCGGAGGGGGAGATCCTCCGCGGCATCGACCTGACCATCCGTCCCGGCACGGTCACGGCGCTGGTGGGGCCTTCCGGTTCCGGGAAGTCCACCATCGCCAAGCTTATCGCGGGCTTTTGGGATGTGACCGGCGGCTCCATCACCCTGGGAGGGGTGGATCTGAGACAGATTCCTCTGGAGCAGCTGAACCGCCAGATCGCCTACGTCTCCCAGGACAACTATCTCTTTGACCGCACGGTGAGAGAGAATATCCGAATGGGCCGCCTGGACGCCACGGACAGCGAGGTGGAGGCGGTGGCCAAAGCCGCGGGCTGCGACGGATTTATCCGGGGACTGGAGCGGGGATATGATACCATCTGCGGCGGCGGAGGCGGTCATTTGTCCGGTGGAGAGAAGCAGCGGATCTCCATCGCCCGGGCCATGCTGAAGGATGCCCCCATCGTCATTTTGGATGAGGCTACGGCCAGCATCGATCCGGAAAATGAGGCAATGATCCAGCGTGCCATCTCGGCCCTGACCAGGGGGAAGACACTGATTGTCATCGCCCATCGTCTGTCCACCATCGCCGACGCGGATCAGATCGCGGTGGTGGAGCAGGGACGAATCGCGGCCCGGGGCAGACAGGCGGAGCTGCTGAAGCATTGTCCCCTGTACGCCCAGATGTGGGAGACGTATCTTGGCGCCAGAGATCAGGCCTGAAGGGAGGAAATCGTATGTTTGGTGTACTGAAAAAAATCTATGCGTTTGCGGGAAGCAGACAGAGGCTGCTGACAAAATCCATGCTGGTGGCATTCCTGGGCGCGGTGTTTTCCGCATTTCAGTTTATGGCCCTTTTGCTGTCCCTTGACATGGTGACGGCGGGAGTCCTGGGGAATCTCTGGCTGGTGGTGGGGGTCATGATTTTCTCCACCGCGGGAAAAACGATCTGCTCCTACTGCTCCACCAATATGGAGACGGAGACGGGGTATTTCATGGTGGCGGAAAAGCGGGTCCACATCGGAGACCGGCTGCGGTACATCCCCATGGGATATTTCAATGACAACAGCCTGGGAAATATCACCGCTCTGGTCACCACCACCCTGGGAGATGTGGAAAACACGGCGGCCAGATGTCTGGTCATGGTGATCGGGGGCTTTCTGAATACCCTGGCGCTGTGTCTGATGCTGACGGTGACGGAGTGGCGGCTGGGATTGATCGCCATCGCCGGGATTTTCTGCTATCTTTTGGTGACGGAGCTGTCCCAGCGGGCCATGGTAAAGACCGGTCCGGCCCGGCAGGACGCCCAGATGAGCCTGGCGGAGGCGGTGCTGGAATACGTCCAGGGCATGAGCGTGGTCAAATCCTACGGCCTGGAAAGGGACAATACCCAGGCGGCTCACAGGACGGTGGAGGAGAGCTGCGATAAGGCCCTCGCTCTGGAGCGGTCCGTGGTGCCCTGGTCCGGGGCCAGACAGATGACGGTGCGGATTTTCAGTGTGCTTCTGGTGGTCAGCTCTCTGGCCTTTTACGGGGCAGGCACCCTGTCCCTCTCCCGGTGCCTGCTGATGCTCATTGTGTCCTTCATGATCTACCGGGAGCTGGAGAGCGCCGGAAATATGTCGGACAATCTTCAGATGCTGGGGGCCTCCATGGACCGGGCCAACTCCATTGACGACACGCCCACCATGGACATCGAGGGGAGGGAGCTGGCTCCGGCGGACGGGTCCGTTCGGTTTGACCATGTGACCTTCTCCTACGGGGACCGGAAAATACTGGAGGATGTCAGCTTCACTGTCCCGGAGAAGACCACCACGGCCGTGGTGGGCCCCTCGGGGGGAGGAAAGACCACCCTCTGCCATTTGATGGCCCGGTTCTGGGATGTGGAGGCGGGCAGTGTCACGGTGGGAGGCCACAATGTGAAGGATTACAAGCTGGACAGCCTCATGAGCCAGATTTCCATGGTGTTCCAGAACGTGTATCTCTTCAATGATACCATCGAGAACAATATTAAATTCGGAAGGCCGGAGGCCAGCCGGGAGCAGGTGATGGAGGCGGCTAGGAAAGCTTGCTGCCACGATTTCATCATGGCCCTGCCCAAGGGCTACGACACGGTCCTGGGGGAGGGAGGCGGCACCCTGTCCGGCGGCGAGAAGCAGCGAATCTCCATCGCCCGGGCCATCCTGAAGGACGCCCCCATCATCATCCTGGACGAGGCCACCTCCAGCGTGGACCCGGAGAATGAGGCGGAGCTCCAGGCGGCCATCCGGGAGTTGACCCGGGACAAAACCCTGATCATGATCGCCCACCGCCTGAAAACCGTCCGGGACGCCGACCAGATTCTGGTGCTTAGCGGCGGAAAAATCGTCCAGCGGGGCACCCACGAAGAGCTGCTGTTCCAACCCGGCACCTACGCCGATTTCATCGGAATGCGCCAGGAAGCGGTGGGGTGGAAGCTGGCCTAGAGCGCATAAGAGAGAAGACAGAAATCCGCGGAACGCGTATGTGTTCCGCGGATTTTTTTGGATGATGGGGGAAAATTTAGTGGAAGCAGTCCATTCTCTATGGTATACTTGCGATACAGGCGAGGAGGAATTTGATTATGAATCCATGGGAAGAAATCAGCTTGTCTGATTATGAAAATCACATGAGTCTTGATTCGGTGAAACAGCTTCAGGCCATGAACGAAATGATGAGGAAGCAGTTTGCGGCCTATCCGGTAACGACTGCTATGGTATTTGGAATTGCGGGGGGAAATGGTCTGGAGCATGTGAATCCGGGAAAGTATCAGAAAATTTACGGGATTGATATCAACGAAGAGTATCTTGCCGCAGTAAAAGAGCGGTATTCCGAACTTGGGGATACTCTTGAATGCCGCAGGATTGATATGATTGGAGAACCGGACAGACTGCCGGAGGCGGAACTGCTTATCGCAAATCTGTTCATTGAATATGTGGGATACGAGGCGTTTAAGAAGGGTGTCTTGAAATCCGGGGCCCAATACGTGTCCTGCGTCATTCAGATCAATACGAACGAAGAAGCTTGGGTTTCTGATTCACCGTATCTCCATGCCTTTGATAGTTTGGACGCGGTACATCACCAGATGGAGGAAGAAGCTCTCACCAGGACAATGAACGAAATCGGATACCGGCCAATAAAAACGGACGAGTACCTGCTGCCAAACGGAAAGAAGCTGGTTATGCTTGATTTTGAACGTTAGATTTTAGTTTTACGAACTGGAGCGATGATATGATACTGGAAACGGAAAGATTATTTTTGCGTGAGATGAGGCGGTCTGATTTTGCTTCCTTGTGTAAAATTTTGCAGGATGAAGATACAATGTACGCGTATGAGGGAGCGTTTTGTGATGAGGAAGTTCGGGAATGGATGGATCGGCAAATTTCCCGTTATCAAAAATGGGGGTTTGGCCTGTGGGCGGTCATTTTAAAAGAAACTGATGAAATGATAGGACAGTGCGGGCTTACAATGCAGCCGTGGAAAGGCGCGGAAGTCCTTGAGATCGGTTATCTTTTTGAACGGTTATACTGGCATCACGGGTATGCCATTGAAGCTGCGAAAGCGTGTAAAAAGTATGCGTTTGAGCGATTGAAGGCGGATGAAGTCTGCTCGATCATCAGAGATACAAACACAGCCTCTCAAAATGTAGCCATAAGAAACGGTATGATTAGGAAGGACACATGGACAAAGCATTATAGAGGTGTCGATATGCCGCATTACCGTTATGTGGCGTATCGCTGATAATGGGTCACGATTGGTGGCGGAGCGATTGTCAGAACGGAGCGGCTGTGATAAAGGAGTTCCGCCTGATGCGATGGTAGGCGGAGTGCCGGCCAGGATGATCCGGAAGCGTTTTCCTGATGAGATCGTTCAAGAACTGCTGAAAATATCAGTGCGATTAAACGGGGCTATGTTCAGGAATTGAGGGAGGAAATTTATAAGGAGAGAGAAGGTGAAATAATGTGGGAATGTCCAAAGTGCGGACGCACATTCAAAAAGACGAATCAGGACCACTATTGCGGTCCGGCTCCGGCAACCATAGAAGAATATATAGAACGGCAGCCGGAGGAGGCTCAGCCGTATCTGCGGCAGATTAACCGTGCGGTGAAAGCCGCGTTGCCTGACCCGGCGGAAAAAATATCCTGGAGTATGCCAACCTACTGGAAAAAACGAAATTTGATTCAGTTTGCCGCTTTCAAAAAGCACATCGGTCTGTATCCGGGCCCCGAGGCTGTAGAAGCCTTTGCGGGAAAGCTTCAGGAATACAAAACCAGTAAGGGAGCCATACAGCTTCCATATGATAAGCCATTGCCGCTGGAATTAATATCGGAAATTGCCAGGTGGACGGAGAAAGGAAACAGATGATGATGAACGGGGACAGCCTGCTTTTCTTTGATCAACATATGGATGCGGTGCCGTTGTATGAGACCTTGGAAAACCGAATCCTGAAAGAGATAGGAAACGTGCGGATCAAGGTTCAAAAGAGCCAGATTTCATTTTATAACAAGCACCTATTTGCCTGTGTTTCTTTTGCGAGAGTAAGGAAGAAGAGGGACTGTCCGGCAAGTTATATTGTTGTGACATTTGGATTAGATCATAAACTGGAATCTCCAAGGGTAGAAATTGCAACAGAGCCATATCCGAACCGCTGGACACATCATCTTCTGGTAGCGGATGCGAAAGAGATTGATGATGAATTGATGGCATGGATCAAGGAGGCCGCAATTTTCTCCGACACAAAATAAATTAAGAAACCGTCTGTTCCACGAAAGAGGTGGAAAGGCAGAAAAGAGAAACGCCGCTTACAACTGAATAACCGCCGCCGTGAGGCGGCACACCGGGCAGGAAATTGAAAAAGGTTTTCTGCTTTTTTTGAAAAACCTGTAACTTTCTTCTCCGAAATGCGACAATAAGGGTGAATGCATTCAAAGAAAGCTGAGGAGGACGCAGATGGAGGATGAGAGGATTATCACATTGTTCCAAAACCGTGATGAGTCGGCGATCCGGGAGCTGAGCGGCAAATATGGGGCCTACTGTTTTTGGATTGCCTGGAATATTTTGGAAAATCAGGAGGATGTGGAGGAATGTGTCAATGATACCTGGTTTTCTGTGTGGAACCGGGTTCCGCCCCAGGTGCCAAGGGTACTTCCGGCGTTTTGCGGGAAGATCGCGAAGGGGATCGCCATAGATAAACTGAGGAGGCGGTGTGCCGGCAAGCGGGCCGATACCCGAATGGCGGAGATTGAGGCTGAGACCCTGGGGCTTGGAGGGGCGGCGGATTTTGCGGAGGATCTGGTGCGGGAGGGCGAGGTCCTTCAGGTCATCAATGATTTTCTCTGGACGCTGGACCGGGAAAAGAGGGATATCTTTGTCAGAAGGTACTGGTATCTGGATTCTCTGGAGGAGATCGCCCGGCGCCATGGGAAAAGTGTGGGAAGTATCAAGACGGGGCTGCACCGGACGCGGAGAAAGCTGGAGACGGAGCTGAAGGAAAGGAGGATATTATGAACGGGCAAGAACGCGGATTTGTGGAGCTGTTGGAAATTGGAGACGGTGCTGAAAGGGAGGGGAGCCTATGAGCGGGAAGGAGTACGGATTTGTGGAGCTGTTTAATGAGATTGATGTCCGGCTGGTGAAGGAGGCGGAGGAGGACTGGGAGATCGGGAGGCAACCGCGGGGCCCGCTCAGGGGCCTGGCGAGGGCCGCCTGCGCCGCCCTCTGTGTCAGCCTTGGGGCGCTGTGTTTGTTTCAGCCCCAGGCGCAGGCTGCGGTGAAGGGATTTACCGGATGGATCGCCCGGCTGTGGCAGACCGGAAAGGATTTGTCCCCCTACACGGAGGTCATAAATAAGCAGAAGACCGCGGAGGGATTCACCCTCTGTCTGGATGAGGTGATTCTGTCTGACAACAGGATCTATGCGGCGGTGACGATTGATACGGAATACCTGGAGGGAGCGGTCGCCGGGGCAAGGTATGTCACCATCAACGGGTCGGATTATCCGGTGAAAAGTGTTTCCGATCAGGAGGAGGACAGCGGACAGCCCCTGGGGGAGCTGGCGGTGCGCCATCTCTACACCTTTGTCCTGGAGGGAGAGCTTCCGGAGACGATTGCGGATATGGAGCTTCATTTTACCGCCTATCAAAATGGGGAGGATCTCCTGGAGGGAAAAAATGGGGCCGCCTTTGACTTCGGATTTTTGACGGAGGGGGAAGAGCTGGAGAGAAGGAAGGTTCAGGTACCCATGGGGAATCGGATCACGCTGGAGGACGGATCGGTGATCCGGTTCAAAAGCCTGACCCTGACGGAGCTTGACAGCAGGATCGAGGCGGAGCTGGAGCAGGTCCCGGAGCAGGAGACCGGGGAGGAGCATTTTTACGACTGGTATCTGGAGGGCAGGGACAGTCTGGGAAACCCGGTCTGGTATTTCTGTGATATGGGCAGCGGGAAGGAGGTCACCTTTGTGTGTGACATACAGGGCGGACTGCTTCCGTCCATAGACAGCGAGTGGGTGGAGCTCCAGTTTTATTTGTACGAGAAGGTGGAGGAGAAGGACCAGCAGCCCATGGACACCGCGGAAGGAGACGAGATCGTGATGGAGGACGACGGCTCCCCGGTGAACCGGGTGGATGTGGGAGATCCCTTTCGGATCGATAAAATTACCGGATAATCAAAACGGCGGGGCCGGGTGCTGGCTCCGCTATTTTTGTTGTGAAAGCGATCCCGCTGCTATAAATACTGGGCAGTTCACTTATTACGTTTGTTTTGGTATAATAAATACAGTGACTTTCGAAGGTACGGATGTGGGAGGGGCTTATGTATAACGAGGAATATACGAAGGAGCTGGCAGAGGCAATCAAAGCAGGGCTGCTTAAAATCAAAGACAGGGTACGGGAATCAGAAGCCGAGAGGGAGGCGCTGAAAAAAGAAATTTCACAAAAGGAGACCCACCTGGCTGAGACGAAGGGAGCGCTGGGGAATCTGCGCCGGGATACGCATGTATTGGATCAGATCCGGATCAGTGATTTTGAAAGGCTCCGCAAGAAAAGGGATATCTCGGAGCTTATTTCCGGCGCCGGAGCTCTGGCCGCGTGCCGGGATTTAATGACCTGCCGGAAGGAAAAGCTGGAGCAGTCCCACCGGCAGCTTTCGGCAAAAATAGCCTGCGTGGAGCGGCAGCCGGATTATCAGAGATGGTATCAAATTTATACTCAAGATGCCTCCGTTTATAAAAATTCATATCAGGAGCCGGGGCCTCAGGATCTTTTTCAATACGATTCTGAGAAGATTTCTGAGATCATTTCACAGGGCACCGGATTTTGGAATCGCATGAGCCAGAAAAACTGTGCGGCGGCGTTAAAGCTTTATGATCTGTATCAGAATGCGTTGGAGCGGAGGAGGGAGCTGGAGAAGGAAATCCGCGGGGCGGAGGAGAAGCTCGGACAGTGCGGCGCCTTGATGGAACAGTGGGCGAAAAGGCTTAAAAAGGAACAGAAGGACACCGAAAGCGCCATTGTCAGGTTAAAAGAAAGGCATTTTTCTGTGTATTCCGAATTTCCGGAGCAAATGAAGAAATTCCTCTCAGCCATGAAAAAAGAACTTGTCGCCGCGTATCCCATCAATGACTGCTACATGGATGTCTATACGCTTGAAAAAAATACGGTAAACTGGCTGGATAGAAGCTCCTATGACGGCTGGAGGAGGGAGGAAAATGATAGCTTTCTCCTGGATTACAAATATGGAATTGTTATGGAGGATATCCGAAGCGATCATTTTACGGAAACCATGGCCCGGGAGCTTGCGGGGCTTTATCCGCTGCTGCTTTCTATCTCGGGAAAAACGTTATTTTTCCAGCTGCCGGTGGTGCTGAGACTGAATTCCCGGTCCTTTCAGTTTGTGGCGGAGGCCTCCCGGGATTATGAGAGGCTGTACGGGAATATCCAGTATCTGGTGGGGAAAATAGCGGCGAATCTGCCGGCCGGGAGGGTGGAGCTGGTTTTTTTTGATCCAAAGACCACAGGTGTGTTTTCCGTTTTCAATGATTTGGGGAAGGGCGCCTATCAGGATTTTGCGTCAATCTCCTGTCTCTATGAGAAAAGAGAGATAGAAGCGAAGCTGGACAGCGTCAAAAGCAGAATCGGCAATACGATCCAGACCATTTTAAAGGGCCCGGAAACCACGCTGTACCAGCATAACAAGAAGACTGCCTTTCATAGCACCCCGTATATCTTTCTGTTCTTTCTGAATTTTCCTGCGGATATGACAGCGGGCTCCCTGCAGGCCCTGCGGAATATTATCGCGAATGGGGCCCGCTGCGGAGTCTTTCCCTTTATTTTCAGCGAAAAAGGAGAAGCCTACGATTTCCTGAATCAAAATGAGCAAAGGCTTGTGGACGGAATCACAAAGAACAAGTATGTGCTGGAGGGAGAAAGACTGTATGACGGGGAGCGCCTGTGGATGTGTGTCAGGAGTATGCCGGAGGAACAGAAGATCAAGGAGTTCATAGAAGGATATAACGGGGTATGCGCCAGGACGAGCCAAGTACGAATCAGCATCGATGAGCTTCAGGGAGAGACGTGCCAGAACGGGAATTATCGGATACCGGTGGGAAAAAATATCGGCGGAGAGACGGAATACATCTCCTTTTCCGATTCCTGCCAGAATTATCTCATGACGGGCGCGACAAATAAGGGAAAAAGCAACGCGTTCCATGTGATCATCAATTCTACGCTGAAATACGTTCCCGACGCGGAGCTGTATCTGGTTGATCTAAAGGAGGGAGTGGAGTTTGACTCCTACGCCCGGCTGAATCATCCGGCGCTAAAGGTGCTTGCCCTGGGGAAGATACCGGTCTACGGACTGCTGGTGCTCAGGCATATTGAGCGGAAAATGAGGGCGATAAGCCGGCTGTATACCGGGCATAATGTCAAAAACTGGGAGGAATATTACAAGAAGACGGGAAAAACCATTCCGGTGACTCTGGTCATGATCGATGAATTTCAGCACCTGTTTGCCGAAGAGCAGCGGGAGGAGTGCAACCGGATCATGAACTATATTGTGACAAATGGACGGGCTTTTCACGTGCATATGATTCTCGCGACGCAGAGCATCAGCAACGCGGGGGAGCTGTCACCCGGGACAAAGGAAAATATGTATGGGCGTATGGTGTTCTACAGCGCGGAGGAGAAGGATTACAGAGATATGCTCTGGAACAATACGGACCTTGCCAGAGGGCTGAAGAACAATCTGAGCGGGCAGATGGTTTTATCCGCGGGGAATAAGTCCCAGCAGCGTCTGATCCAGTGGGCGGAGGCAAAACCGGTTCAGGAGGTAATAAAAGAGTTCAGTCATCCTGTGGAGGAGGGACGGTATGCCTTAAAGCTGCTGACGAATAATATGGAAACAAATTGCTTTTCCGCCTTTGCGTCCGTCATACGGGGGGAGGATCAGCCGGGGGATGAGAAGGCTTGTGAGCTGTACATTGGGTGCGACGGGAATCTTGATTTTGGAAATCTGGAAGAAATCCTTTCAGAACGGAAGCCGGTTTACTTAACGGGGGGTCAGGAGAGAAGCTTTCTCCGGCTGAAGGACGGAAGGAATGAAAATCTGATCTGTGTCGGCGAGGAGGAGCGGATTGCGGAAGAGATTTTTCAGATGTCCGTATTCTCCGTGCTGATCTGCCAGGTACGGCGGAGAAGGAAGGGCTCCATTGCGGTGATCGCGCCGGAACGTCTTTACTGGCTCCGGGAAATCGCGGATGCTTTTTCGGATTATATGGATTTATACGGGGAAGAGGATGAGCTTGGAGAGCACATTTCTTTAGAGAAAACGGAATTTCTGCTGATTTTTGGACTGCATTATTTTTCCAGTATGTCCTTAAACAGGAGCTATGCCGATAAAAATAAGGACAGTGAAATGCTGGAAAAAGCGATGCTTTCTCCGGGAACCAAGGTGATAGCGTGGCATAGGAGCGTTAAGGAGTGGGAGAATTTCTTCTTGGTAAAGGCGCCGGGGAAAAAATATACGGATTTATTCGGACACAGGATTGGATTTCACATGGAGGCGGAGGAAGCGGCAAAACGCTTCCTTGGCGGTGATGATTGCTTTTTGCTTGACCGGGAGGCCGTTTTTTACAAGAAGGCAAACCGAAAAATGATCGTATGGCCTTATCATTTTTTGAGCGCCACGTATCGATCCCGTCTCATGGACGCAATCAGAACAATGGATAAGGAGGAGAAGGATGTACAGTAGCATGGAGGAGCTGGGAGGAAGGCTGGAAGAGGGGAAGGAAAAGGGGAAAAAGATTCTGGAAGCGGGAAAGGAGCTGCAAGCGCAGACCCGGGAGGTGGAGGAAAAGGCGAAGCGGCTCTCCATCATCGATGAAGAGACCGCCCGGCTTGTGGAAAGGCTCCAGAGGGAGACAGAGAGCATAAAAAAGCAGGAGGTCCGGGAGCGGCTTGACATTCCCATGGAGGGGCTTGACCGCGAGCTTAAGGAGCTGGAAGAGAGAACCGCCGAAATACAGAAAAAAACATCGGAAAACGCGGAAAGCTTTTCCAGTCAGACCGAGATATACCGGGCGGCGGAGACTGCCATCCGGCAGGGCTTTGAGGTACATAACAGGAAGCTGGATCAATTGCGGGAGAGAGTCATTCGGAAGAATCAGGAGCTGACAGGGGAAGCGGAGGCAATCAAGAGCAGCCTGGAGTAGGGGAGGGAGAAGACGATGAATTACTATTTCTGTTTTCAGATTAAGAGGCTACCGGATCTCTCCATGCCGAAATACTGTTTTCAGGGCTCTTCCGGTCAGGAGGATCTGATGGCCCGGCATGAGATCTTTTTAAGGCAGCTTCACCGCCTGGGAGAGGAGACCGCTGTGTCCTTTCACCTGCTGTACTTTTTTGACCGGGATATGCCAAGAGGGAGGCAGCTGTCGGTTCTTTTTTACGCCTTGGCCCCCAGACCGGAGGAGCTTTCGCGGGTGAGGGAGTTTCTCTCCGCCTCCGTGCTTGGCGATTATTATGGGTTTTACTGCTACGATGTGTCAGGCCCCGTATCGGGCCCGGAGGATTTCTTTCTGGACGGGAGCGAAATCCGCTACCGGTCCCTGTCGGGGGACGTCCGGGCCTTTCGCTTATCGGAAGCGTTCAGCCAGAAGGCGGAGGAGGAGAAGCTTCGGGAGACGATTCTAGGCGACGGGTATCTCTACTGTGAGATCGAGCCGAAAAGGAACGCGGTGACGGCCATAAACAGCGAGGATTTTTTTGTCAGGGAAAACGGCCGTATCAACTGTGAGGCCCGGTTTTCTCATGCCGCCTGCCTGACGAAAGGGCTCCTTTCCCTGCCGCCCCTGAATGAGGTCTATGACAGCGAGCGATGCGGGAGGATCCAGGAGTATCATGCGGCGGCGGAATGGATTCCGAATAAAAAGGGAAGGCTGTACCATGTGTTAAAGCTCATGGAAAGCTGCGATGAGCAGGCGGCGGTCCGGATTGATCTTTTTCCCGGAAGAAAGGGGGAGGAGTTTGACGCGGCGGTTCTGCCGATTATTCAGGAGCTGAGGAGGAGAACGGCGGACTGGCAGAGCGGCCGGGATGACAACGTGGATACAATTTTGAAGGCGCTGGAATCGCAGAGGAGTAAGCTCTTAAAATTTCCGCGGTTTGACGTCAACGTGACCGCCTTCGCCAATGACCGGGAGCTGGCTGCGATGCTGGCGGACAGTGTCGGGGCGGAGTCCGCGGAGAACGGAGCCTACAATATTCGGGAAAGAAAGGCGGAGGACGATTCTGGTTTTTCGATTTATTCCTTCGATGAAGCGCCTCTTTCGGAAAACGATGAGGAAAAAAATTATCTTTCGCCCTATTTGCGGACTTATACGCTGGACGAGCTTCGGCCGATGTTCTCGTTTCCGATTCTGTATCCCGGGGAGGCGGTTTCCTGCCCGAAGGAGACGGACCCGGAACTGCTTCAAGAGTCGGAAGAAAATTTGCTGCTTGGTCGGACGGAGTACGAGCTTCCGGTATACTTCCCCGCGCGTCTTCTAAATGAAAATCCTAATCCCCCAGCTATGCTGGGGAGAATAGGGTAGTTGGAAA
>CAZGRM010000066.1:0-15144 GCA_964528295.1 uncultured Lachnospiraceae bacterium | reverse complement strand
GAGGCGAATACCATCCTCTCCAAGGCCAACGACCTGGCCACCTCCAACGTGGCCATAGATTTAAAGACAGAGATTGAGAAGGTCAGGGAACAGATTCAGAACATTGAGTGACCTGATCCGGCGGCGTCCGCCGCGAACAAAAAGGAGGCATCCATGGCAGCCCTGGTAAACATCGGATTCGGCAACCTAGTCAACAGCCAGAAAGTAACAGCAGTCGTCAACCCCGACGCGGCCCCGGTGAAGCGCCTGGTCCAAAACGCCAAGGAGCAGCACAAGGTCATCGACGCCACCCAGGGCAGGCGCACAAAATCCGTGATCATCATGGAGACAGAACAAATCATACTCTCAGCGATGCAGCCCGATACCATAGCCCGGCGTTTCGCCGCGAACCAGGCTGCGGAGATCGAGATGAAGGGAGAAGAGCATGAATAGAAAAGGAATACTCGTCGTTGTTTCCGGATTCTCCGGTGTGGGAAAGGGGACATTGATGAAGCTTCTGACCGAAAAATACGGTCACTACGCGTTGTCGATCTCGGCCACCACCAGACCGCCCCGGGAGGGGGAGGAGGACGGCAGAGAATACTTTTTCCGCACAAAGGAGCAGTTTGAGGATCTGATTGCCCGGGACCGGCTGGTGGAGTACGCCTGCTACTGCGGCAATTATTACGGGACCCCCCGGGACTACCTGGAGGACCAGATGGAGCAGGGGAGGGATGTGATCCTGGAGATCGAGCTCCAGGGCGCGCTGAAGGTGAAGGAAAAGTATCCCGACGCCGTGCTGCTCTATGTGATGCCCCCCGACGTGGACACCCTGGTGCGACGGCTCAGAGGCCGGGGCACCGAGAGCTGGGAGGTGGCCAGAGAGAGGCTCCTCCGGGCGGTGGAGGAGTCGGAGGAGGTCACAAAGTACGATTACATGATCGTCAACGACAATCTGGAGGAGAGCATGGAGGCGGTCCACAATCTCATCGAGAGCCAGCATAACAAAATCGGCCGGAACCTGGATTTTGTGGAGCAGGTGAAGCGGGAAATCAAAGCATATGTAGAAAAAGAGATCAAGGAAGGAGAGTAAAAAAAATGTTGCATCCGTCTTATTCTGATTTAATAAAGGTAGTAAACAGCGAGGTAGAGCAGGGCGAGACCCCGGTGGTGAACAGCCGGTACTCCATCGTGCTGGCCACGGCCAAGAGGGCCCGCCAGATCATCGCCCGCCAGTCAAAGAACGATCTGAATGTGCCGGTGATCTCCAAGCCCCTGTCAAAGGCGGTGGAGGAGCTGTACAGCGGAGAGCTGAGGGTGCTTCCGGAGGAGGAGACCTCCGAGGAGGAGAGCTGATTTTGGATCCCGGGATGGGAGGAGAAAAGATTGAAAGAGGTAAAGCAATTCAGTAAGAGCTATATTTTAATATCGGCACTCTATGTGGTACTTGGCGTGGTGCTGATTGCGTGGCCCACCACCTCGGTGAAGCTCATCTGCTACGGCCTGGGCCTTGCCATGCTGGTGCTGGGGATCACCCACTGCGTCATCTATTTTACGAAGGATAATCTTCAGGGCTTTCTTCAGATGGACCTGGTCATCGGCATTATATGCCTGGCGTTTGGCCTGTTTATCCTGCTGAATCCCGGCTTCCTCGGCTCCGTGCTGCCCTTTGCCATGGGGATCATCCTGCTTTTGGGGGCGGTGGTGAAGCTGCAAAGCGCCATCAATATGAAGCGCCTCCTGTACCGGCGCTGGTACGTGGCGCTGATCTGCGCTCTGGTGATCGGAGCCCTGGGGATCGTGCTGCTGTGCAATGTGTTTCAGGAGGAGAAGCAGATGATCCTCTACGTGGGGATCTGCCTGATCCTGGACGGACTGACGAATCTAATCAGCCTGGTGTGTATTCAGGTGCGGGTTAAGAAGCTGAACAAAATTCAGCAGGCCAACCCGGATGTGGATCTGAGGGAGCTTTTGGAGCAGCAGAAAAAGACGAAGACGGAAAAAAAGCCCTCCGGGGCCCCGGCGGAGGTGGTGGAGTACGTCAAAGAAGAAAAGGATGGAGAAGCAAAATGAAGCTGCTGTTTATATCTCTTGGCTGCGACAAGAATCTGGTGGATTCCGAGGAAATGCTGGGACTGCTGAAGGAGAGGGGCTACACCTTTACGGATGATGAGACGGAGGCGGATGTGATCATTATCAACACCTGCTGCTTCATCAACGACGCAAAGGAGGAGAGTGTCCAGACCATCCTGGAGATGGCAGAGTATAAAAAGTCAGGGAGCTGCAAGGCGCTGATCGTGACCGGCTGTATGGCCCAGCGCTACAAGCAGGAGATTCTGGATGAGGTGGAAGAGGTGGACGTGGTGCTGGGCACCACGGCCTACGAGAAGATCGTGGAGGCGGTGGACGAGGCGCTGGAGGGCCATCGCCGGGTGGAGGAGAAGGAGCTGAGCTACCTGCCCCACACGGAGGCGGAGCGGATCGTCACCACCGGAGGGCACTATGCTTACCTGAAAATCGCCGAGGGCTGCAACAAGTGCTGTACCTACTGTGTCATCCCCAAGGTGAGGGGAAGATACCGCAGCGTGCCCATGGAGCGGCTGGTGGCCCAGGCGGAGCGGCTGGCGGCCCAGGGGGTGAAGGAGCTGATCCTGGTGGCCCAGGAGACCACCGTGTATGGGGTGGACCTCTACGGGGAGAAGTCCCTCCATTTGCTGCTGAGGAGGCTGTGCCGGATCGGGGGACTGCGCTGGATCCGCATTCTCTACTGTTATCCGGAGGAGATTTACGATGAGCTGATCCAGGTAATCCGGGAGGAGCCGAAGATCTGTCATTATCTGGATCTGCCCATTCAGCACGCCTCGGATCAGGTGCTGCGGCGGATGGGACGCAGGACCACAAAGGCGGATCTGGTGGAGATCATCTGCCGGCTGCGCCGGGAGATCCCGGATATCGTGCTGCGGACCACCCTGATCGCGGGCTTTCCGGGGGAGACCCAGGAGCAGCATCAGGAGACCATGGAATTTATCGACGAGATGGAGTTTGACCGTCTGGGAGTCTTCCCATACTCCCAGGAGGAGGATACCCCCGCCGCCGCGATGCCGGATCAGCTGGATGAGGAGACGAAGCTTGCCTGGCAGGAGGAGCTGATGGAGCTGCAGCAGGAGATCGCCTTCGACAAGGCGGAGGAGAAGAAGGGCAGCGTGGTGACGGCCATGGTGGAGGGCCAGGTGGCGGATGAGAATGTGTACGTGGCCCGGACCTACGGGGACGCTCCAAATGTGGACGGCCTGCTGTTTATCCAGACCGGGGAGGTGCTGACCTCCGGGGATTTTGCCAGAGTCAGGATCACCGGGGCGGCGGAATATGATTTGATAGGAGAGTTGGAAGATGAATTTACCGAATAAACTTACTGTGCTGCGGGTCTGCATGGTGCCCGTTTTTGTTGTGTTCATGCTGTGGGACGGCCTGGGAGACAGTGGAAAATACGTGGCCGCGTTTATCTTCATCCTGGCCAGCCTCACCGATTTCCTGGACGGCTACCTGGCCCGGAAAAATAACCTGGTGACGGATTTTGGAAAATTCATGGATCCCATCGCCGACAAGCTGCTGGTGTGCTCCGCCTTGATCTGCCTGGTGGAGAAGGAGATGCTGGCGGCCTGGGTGGTGATCATCATCATCGGCCGGGAGTTCATCATCAGCGGTTTCCGGCTGGTGGCCTCTGACAAGGGCGTGGTGATCGCCGCCAGCTACTGGGGCAAGTTCAAGACCACCTCCCAGATGATCATGGTGATCCTGCTGATCCTGGATCTGGGCGGAATCCTGAACACCATCGGCCAGATCCTGATCTGGGTATCCGTGATCCTGACCGTCATCTCCCTGGTTGACTACCTGATGAAAAATAAGGACGTGCTGGCAGGCGAGATGTAAGGGCGGGCAGAGAGATGGAGGCGAAAGAGAGAATGACCGAGGAACTGCTGGTAAAAAAGCTGAAGGAGCAGGGCTGGACCGTCACCACCGTGGAGTCCTGCACCGGCGGCCTGGTGGCCGCCTCCATTACCTCCGTGGCCGGGAGCTCCGCCGTGTTCCGCCAGGGCTTTGTCACCTACTGTGACCAGGCGAAGCATAAGCTGGTGGGCGTCCGAAAAAGGACCCTCCGAAGCCATACGGCGGTCAGCAGGGAGACGGCCCGGGAGATGGCGAAGGGCGGCCGCAAAAGGGCCAAAGCCCACTGTGCCCTCTCCGTCACCGGCTATGCCGGGCCCCCCACCGGGGCGGAGGATGAGACCGTGGGCCTGGTCTACATCGGCTGTGCCCTTCCCGGCAAAACAAAGGTAAAAAAATATCATTTCAACGGAACCAGAGAGGAGATCCGGGACAAGGCCCGGCAGGCCGCCCTGAAGCTCCTCCTGGATCAGATTTCAAAATAGTGAAGCTGCCGCCGAGTCATTCAGTCTGATGACCCGGCGGCATTTTCTGTCTGCCGTTATTTTCGGAACTGCTTGATCAGAGCGCACATCCGGTCAATTTTCTGAATCTCCTGGGGGGACTTTCCCAGCTTCATCACGCCGATGATGGCGTCGATCTCCGACTGCTGAAAGCCCATATTTTTCGACTGTGTTTGGGAAGCCGCCGCCATCAAAAAGGGAAGCAGTTCATTTTGGCTCTTCCCCTGGGCCTGATCAGCCAGCGAGACCAGCATCTGGAGCTTGGCTGGGTCGATGCCGCTCAGAGCCGGATTCTGTGTCCACGATTCCTCACCCATATTATCCTCATCCTTTCCTAAAATACCACCGCCCAATATCCCGGCAGTCACAACAACAACTCTCAAACTATCCTATGCGCTACCCCATTTCCGGTTCCTGAATATCCTCCATGGACTGCATCATCGCGGAGTACAGCTCCAGGGTGGACAACAGCTGCAGGCAGCGGTCAATCATTTCCTGCTCCTCCCCCTCACAGTAGTTCCGTATATCGGAGAGAATATCCACCATGCCCGGCTGCTCCGTACCGCTGCCGCAGGCACTGACGCATTGGGGGGAGCGGTCGTAGAACGCCGCCACATTTTGCAGCTCCATCATTTTTACACAGACAGAGAACATCCGCTGATTCCCGGGAGGCAGGTAGGGAATGGCGGCCTTGATGAGCTGAAGGTGATTCCGGTTGGCCACCTGATCAATAGCAGTCAGCATGTCAGCCCCACAAATCTTTTTGTTAAATATATGAAACCATTCACTCCGATATGCCCGGCGAATATGCTAATAAAAAAAGGAAGCAAGGAAAATGGCATCCCATATTGTAAAAGACGGAAACGCGTTTTATGAGATAGATGATGACTGTATGAGAGAAAAAAAGAAGAAGGAGCAGGAAAAGCCGCCGGGCTTTGAGAGACGCCCGGCGGCGCCGGAAGAAAGGCGGGGGCATTGAGCCCCCGCCTCAGACGGCTTTTTGATTAGCAGCCGCAGCCGTTTCCACAGCCGTTGCCGCAGCCAAAGAAGTTGCCGCAGCCATTACCGCAGAACAGCAGCAGAAGGATAATCCAGCAGCAGTTGTCACCGCCAAGGCCCAGGCTGTTGCCGCAGCCATTGCCGCAGCCGCCGCAGCAGGACAGCAGCAGGATCAGCCAAATCAGGGAGCCGCAGCCGCCGTTATTGTTGTTGTCACATCCGCATCCACAGTTTGTAGCAGCTAAATCACTCATTTCGTTTCCTCCGAAATATCATTTACAATGTATCATATGCCCCGGAGCTCCAAGTGTGATTAGAGGCGGGTGAGATTTTGAAAAATACCGTAGAGATCCATGGCCCCATATCCCCACTCCCGATTGGGATAGGTCAGGATATTGCTCCGGCGGCTGCCCCGGATAAAGAGATTTTTGACCTCCCGGGGAGAGAGGTAGCGGAAGCGGAACCGCTGGATCCCCCACTGGATTAGCAGAGCCGCGGCGCCGGCGGTCAGAGCGGCGGAGGCGCTGGACCCGGTGAAGGCGGTATACCGGCCGCCCGGGGCGGGAGCGGTCAGGTCTACGCCGGGGGAGGCGAAATCCGGCTTGATCAAATCGTTTCTGGTGTAGCCCCGCCCGGAGTTCAGATAGATGCTGTTATTCGCGCTGTTGTAGGTGCTGGCTGAGAGCAGAAGATCTGCGGAGGAGGGGGCGGTCAGGGTGGTGAAGGGATCCGGCGTCAGAAAACGGATGCCGGGATCTACCAGCCCGGAGATGGGGAGCCACATGTGAAAGATACCATTGTCGAAAAATTCGTTGGTGATCCGCACTCTCCAGACTCCCTGGGAGGGATTGAGAAAGCGGATCATGGCCAGCTGCTGTCCGGTGAGCATTTCCACCACAGAGTAGTAGAGGGTGATCTCGGTGTTTTCCAGCAAAAATTCATAGCGCTGGGAGGTGATGGGGCGGGGATATACCGGGGGGATGGTCTCCCCCAGAGGAGAGATAAAGCCGATGCTGTACAGCTCCAGGGAATCGGTCCAGAACTCCAGGGTAAATCCCTCCGTCTCGCTGTTCACCAGGATTTCCACGTCCCTGGATTCCTTCACCGCGCTGAGCTGTCCCAAATAGTGGTGCCCCATCCCCGCCTCGTTTCCTGTGCCTGTGACGCCGTAGATCCCGGAGGTGAGCTGGGCGGCAGTCAGCACCTCCTCCAGGGGAGTGGCTCCGGTGTGGCCGCCCTGATTGGTGCCCATGGTGGTACAGATCACCAGAGGCATCCGGAGACGGACGGCGGTGTCCACCAGGTAGCGGACGCCCAGCATCAGATCATTTTCCTGAAAGGCCGGGGCGCCCTCCGGTATGCGGAAATATTCCCGGAGATACTGCTTGGCGGGCTTCAGCCGGACAAAAAGGATACTGCTTTTCGGGGCGGCCCCCGTGAAATCCGCCGTTTCATCGGGACTTCCGCAGGCGATTCCCGCCGCCGCGGTGCCGTGCCCCTCCGGGTCCCGCACCGGCACCAGGGACAGAGGGGCGGGAGAGCGCAGGGCTTCGTTCAGCATCTGCTGGGTGTACTCGGTGCCATAGAACAGCCCCTCCGGCGGCGGGCCGCTCTGGTCTGTCTGGTCCCAGATCCCCAGGATCCTGGTGGTGCCGTCCGAATTGCGGAAGGCCGGGTGGGTATAGTCGATGCCGGAGTCCAGAAAGCCCACCAGAATATCCTGACCGTCAAGGCGGAGGGCGGGCTGGTTCTGGGCGGACAGGATGCCGGAGACCTCCAGGGCTTCCGTGCTCTGGAAGGTATACAGCTTAGGCATCCCGGAGTATCCCACCGCCGCCACGGTAGAAAACCCCTCGGAGAGAGGGGCATAGAAGATACTGTACTGGCTGCCCACGATCTGCTCAAAAAACGTAGTGTC
Source organism: uncultured Lachnospiraceae bacterium (assembly GCA_964528295.1). GTDB lineage: Bacteria > Bacillota > Clostridia > Lachnospirales > Lachnospiraceae > Choladousia. Next base: position 7,800 of record CAZGRM010000066.1, on the reverse strand, counting down.
GGAATCGCCGGGAGCGGCGGAAAAATAGGAGCGCGCCACAATGATATCGGAGTAATCCTCTGAGATGGCCGGTATCACCTCCGGGGTCTGGGCGGAAAAAAAGTCAGAATGGTTCATATTGCTCCTGAGGGTAATTGTTTTCCTCCCTATTTTATGACCGGGAGGAGGGAGATATTCCTTCGCCGCCCTTCGGTATTTTTTCTGTTTTTTAGAAGCTTTTTCGAGATTTCTCCCGGTATACTTTTCATAAAAAAGGAGAAGGTACCATGAAAGAAAAGAGGCGTCATATTCTGTTCCTGCTGCCGGGCTTTCTGGGCGTGTGTTTGTTTTATCTGGTTCCCTTCGGGGAGGTGGCCCGGCGGTCCTTTTTGCAGTCGGCCAGCGGCAGCTATGTGGGGCTGGAGAATTACAGACAGGTATTTCAGAATCAGGCCTTCCGGCTGGCCGCACGGAATACGGCCGTGTTTGTGGGGGCGGGAGTGCCGGTGTTGATGGTCCTGTCTATCGGGGCGGCCCTTTTGCTGCGGCAGGCCTTTGGCAGCCGAAAGCTGCTGTCCGCCCTCCTGATCCCGATGGCGGTGCCGGCCGCGGTGATGGTGCTGATTCTGGAGCTGCTGACAGACGGCAGCGGTCTGTGGAACGGGATGCTGTCCGGGCTTTCCCGGGTCGCTCCCTTCCTGGAATTTGAGGCATCCTCGGACTACATAAGCGGCGGATGGGCCCTGCTGGTGGTGCTGCTGGCCTTCTGGTGGAAGAATGTGGGATATATGACCGTGCTCTGGCTGACCGGCCTTGGGGCGATCCCAAAGGAGATCGGGGAGGCGGCTTCCGTGGACGGCGCCGGACGGTGGAGCGGATTCTTTTTCGTCACATTGCCCCAGCTGTCAGGGAGCTTCTTCACCATCCTGATGCTGTCCATCCTCCAGGCCTTCAAGAGCTACCGGGAGATCTGGATGGCGGCGGGCAATTACCCCCAGGAAAGGATCTACCTGCTGTGGCATCTGCTCCAGAACTGGTATCTGAAGCTGGAGTTTGACCGAATGGCGGCCCTGACGGTGGTACTGGCCCTTCTGCTGCTGGGCTTCTGCGTCCTGCTTCAGAGAAGGCTGGACCGGGAGTAGGGGGCCCGAAAGGAAGAGACAAAAAAGTATGGGAGAGGGATGAGAAAGAATGAGAGCGAGAGAGTGGAGGCGGGCGGCCGCCGGAACGGTACTTTGTTTGATCCTGGCGGCGGTGATCTGCCTGCCCCTGGCGCTGATCCCGGGCGGCGCGGTGACCGGAGGAGCGGAGCTGCGAAGGGCCCTGGCCCCGGTGCTGGGACAGGGGAGAGGCTACGCTAAGTGGTATGTTTTGCCCCTCTATCCCACCCTGGAGCATTTCAGGAGCCTGCTGCTGGAGTCCCCGGAGTTCTACCATCTCTTTTGGAACTCTGTGATCATGACCGGGACCATCCTGGCGGGGCAGCTCCTGGTGGGCAGCACCTCGGCCTGGGCCTTTGCGGCCTTCCGGTTCCGGGGCAGGCATCTGCTTTTCGGGATCTACATTGTGCTGATGCTGCTGCCCTTTCAGGTGATGCTGCTGCCCCAGTACCTGGCTCTTCGCCAGACCGGGCTTTACGGGACACAGGGGGCGGTGATTCTCCCCATGATCTTTTCTACCTTCCCGGTTTTTGTCATGTTCCAGGGCTTCTCTCAGATCCGGCGGGAGATCCTGGAGGCCGCCAGGCTGGAGGGGGCGGGGGAGTGGAAGGTTTTCTGGCACATCGGCCTCCCGGTGGGGAGGACGGGGATTCAGTCTGCCCTGGTCCTGAGCTTTCTGGAGTGCTGGAACCTGGTGGAGCAGCCCATGGCCTTTCTGACCAGGCAGGAAGACTGGCCCCTGTCCCTCTATCTGCCCCAGCTTGGCATCGAGCAGGCGGGCTTCGCCTTTGCCGTCTCGGTGCTGGTGCTGATCCCTGCCTTTTTCGTCTACGGCCTGGGGCAGGACGCGCTGGTGGAGGGCATTGCCTTTATGGGAAGCAAGTGATAAAGGAGGAGAAGCGGATATGAGGTATCGGGAAGATATGACATTGGAGGAAATTTCCCTCCTGGTGAGGGATCTGGAGGCGGGACAGGAGTGGCAGAGGAGGAGACGTCAGAGGGGGTTGAGGAGAGGACTCTGTCTGTTTCTGGCCGGGATGGCGGCGCTGACCTTCCTCTGCCGGGCGATTTACAGCTCCGGCCTGACCCGGGTCCAGTGGAGCTACGGCTCCAGCGGCACTCTATCCTTTCACGTGACGGCGGAGGGAACCATAAGCACCAACAGTCCCGGCACGGTGGCAGGTCTGGAGGGACTTCGAATCGCCAGCATCCGCGTCCATCCCGGGGAGGAGATCAGGGCGGGTACCCTGCTCTATCAGCTGGACCTGGAGGATCTGCAAATCAGGCTGGAGGAGCTGACCGCGGAGCATGAGACCTGGAGGAGGCGGGCCGACAACTGGTATGAGGATGCCAGGACTGCCACCGCCTGGTTTGAGGCAAAGCGGCGGGAGGCCAAGCTGGAAGCGCTCCGGACCCTGGCGGATGACGACGGCCGGGTCCTGGCGGAGGAGGCGGGAGTGGTTCTGGAGGTGCTGGCCCAGGCGGGAGAGCGGATGACGGAGAGCCCGGTCATCACCTACATGAGCAAATCCACGTCCCGGGTATTTCAGGCCTTTCTTGACGCGGATCAGAAAAAACTAGCGCACATCAAAGATCCGGTGACGATCACCTTCACCGGCAGCAAGGAGACCACCCAGGGAACCATCGACTGGCTGGAGGAGAAGGACGGAGGCTGCCAGGTGGCTGTGAATCTGGAGCAGGGAGTGGGCGAGGGGGAGCTGGAGGCCTCCATGGAGCTGAAATATACCTCCCAGCTTTACGATGTGCTGATTCCTCTGGAAGCCCTCCATCAGGAGGACGGTGTGAACTGCGTGTATATTTTAAGTGAAAAGAGCGGAATCCTGGGTACGCAGCTCTCCGTGGAAAAGCTGGACGTCCGGGTACTGGAGAAAAACGAGGAGAAGGCCGCCATTTCGGAGGAGCTGCTGGAGGAGGGGACGAAGATCATCACAAAATCCAGCAGGAATCTGAAGGATGGAGACGCGGTGCGGGAAAAGGAGTAGAAATGAAAAGAAGATATCGGGAAATAAAGGAAAAAATAGGAGCGCTGTCTTTGCTGTGGATCCTGGTGTGCGGGGCGCTCTTTTGCGCCGGCTGCGGCAGAGAGCAGGAGAAGCAGGAGGAGACGGCGGGGACGGGACGCTATACGGAGGAGGAGCTGGAGCTTCCCGGCACAGGCTACACCGGAATGTATCCCCTGGAGGATGGCGGCTACGCACTGTACGGAGCGGGCCTGGTGGTGCAGGCCGTGGAGGAGGACGGCACCCTGCGGGAGAATCACTACACTCTGTGGAGAAACGCGGTGAAAGGGCTGTTTCGCTCAGAGTCCTCCGATGTCCATGCGGTTTCCCCCGCCGGGGATCTGGTGTTTGCCTACCTGCCCGCGCACACCGCGGCGGAGTATGAGACGATGAGCGATGAGGAGCTGTTTCGCGGCGGTTATCTGTATGTAGACGCCAAGGGAAACCGCCGCGTGCTGAAGGTATCCGGGGAGGGCTTTGGGAAAACTGCCAATCTGGAATATTTTGCCTTTGCGCCGGACGGCGCGCTGTATGCCAGCGACGATACGGGCAAGGTGTATTCCGTGGATACGGAGAGCGGGGATCTGGCGTTTCTGTTTCAGGCCGGCGGCACGGTCACCGAGATGGGATTTCTCGGGAACAGATTGATCGGCCTGGACGGCGAGCGGGCTTGGCTCTATGACCGGGGGGAGGGAAAGCTGCTGGAACAAAATGAGCTGCTGGATGAATTTGTGTCCTCCCACCAGGCCGGGGCAAAGCCGGTGATTCTCTGCCCGGGGGAGGAGGAAAATATCCTGTATCTGGGCTGCCGGAGCGGTCTATACAGGTATGTGTGGGAGGGCTCTGTCATTGAACAGATCGCGGATGGACAATTCCTGACCTTTGGCAACAGCTATTACACGCCCCAGTCCATGCAATACCTGGGGGACGGGCGGTTCCGGGTATTTTTTAACCAGAACCGTCTGGTGGAGTGCTATTATGACGAGACACTGCCCGCCGAGATGGAGAAGACCCTGACGATCTACAGTCTAAAGGAGGACAGCCGGATCCGCTATGCGGCTCAGATTTTCCAGAAAAGCCATCCGGAGGCGCTGGTGAAGGTGGAGACCGGAGCGGAGGGGGACAACGCGGTGAGCGGCGAGGACGCCCTGAAAAGCTTGAATACCAGCCTGCTGGCAGGGGAAGGGCCGGATTTGATGGTGCTGGACGGGATGGACATTGAGCAGTACGCGAAGAAGGGGGTGTTGATGCCCCTGGACGATATTCTGGAGCCCTATCTTGAGCAGGAGCTTTTGTACGAAAATATCGTGGACGGGATGAGAATGACAGAGACGGACCAGGTGTACGCGGTGCCCATGACCGTCATGCTCCCCGCCTGGGAGGGAGAGCAGGCCTTCTTTGAGGGGGAAGACAGTCTGGAGGCTCTGGTGGAAGGAGCCCGGGCGGCCAGGGAAAAGCACCAGGAGGGAGCGCTGCTTTGGATACGGGATGAGAAGGATCTGATGAGCCAGCTCATATTTACCTCCCTTCCTGCCTGGACCGATGAAAACGGCAGCCTGGACCAGGAGAAGCTAAGGAAATTCTTTGAGGCGGCAAAGGAGCTCTGGGATCTGAACGCCTCGGGCATGACGGAGGAGGACTGGGAGACCCTTGCCGAGGTCTATTCGGCGGCGGAGGGCTATACGGATGAGAACCTGCGGCTCTTGATGGGCAGCATCTGGGGTGTCACCGACGAGAAGCATATCTGGGTCATGCTGGGGATGATTCGGGATGTGGGCCGCTATGAGTCTGTCTGGCTGAATGAGTGGAACACGTCGAAATATGAGATAAAGTCCGGCGTCGAAAACTGGACCTGCGGATTTTATCTGGGGCAGGCCCCGCGGGTGTTTGTGGGTCAGTCTATTGTGGGAATCTGTCAGAAGGCCCGGGAGCCGGAGCTGGCTCAGGAGTTTTTTGAGCTGCTGCTCTCCGATGAGATCATGAATAAATGGTGGATGAAACCGGGACTGCCGGTGAGCAGGGCGGCTCTGGCTTACGCGCTGGATGTCAATAATCTGGAATGGTATCAGTATCTTGGGCTGGAGGAGACGGTGGAAAGCCGCGCTGTCACATGGCCGCCGGAGGAACAGCGGCAGAAGCTTCAGGACATGATGGCCTCGTATCAGTCCGGCACCTCCCTGGAGGAGATTGTTCAGGAGGTGGGGATTCAGGTCCTGAAGGAAACGCTGTCGCCGGAGGAGGGAGCGGCGGAGGTGGCGAAGAGAATGGCCATAGAGATGGAGGAATAGGGCCCTTCCGGGGTTTTATTCCATACCGGAGGGCCGCTTGGGCAGGCGCAGCAGGAAGCTGGCTCCGCCGCCCGGGGCATCGCGGACAGTGAGGGTGCCGCCGTGGGCCAGGGCGATTTCCCTGGCCACGGCCAGACCCAGTCCGTGATGCCCCTTTTCCGTGCCTGTGACGCTGCCCCGCCAAAACCGCCGGAAGATCTGCTCCTTTTCCCCGTCGGGGATGCCGGGGCCATTGTCGCTGACGGTGATTTCCGCCCAGCCGCCCCTCAGGGAGAGGGAGAGAAGAATCCGGCTGCCCTCCGGCGCGTAGGCCAGGGCGTTTCGCAGCAGGTTGGTACAGATCTGCCGGATCAAAGCTTTGTCGCAGTACCAGAGGGGGAGATCCTCCTGGGGCAGCTTTACTGACAGCTGGCGTTTTTTTTCGCCGGCCAGGGGCAGAAAGGACTCGTAGATCTCAAGCAGCAGGGTTTGAAGGTCTGTCTGGACCGGCCGCGGCCTTAGAGCGCGGCTGTCCGCCCGGGACAGGGTCAAAAGCTGCTCCAGCATATCGGACATCTGGGCGCCCTCCCGCTGGATCACCTGAAAAAAATGCTCCTGTTCTTTTTGGGGTATCCCCCGGCAGGCCGAGGCGCTGGCCAGAATCACCGCCAGAGGCGTCCTCAGCTCATGGGAGGCGGCGGAGATAAAGCGGTCCTGGCTGTTCTTCGCGTCCAGAAGGGGCCGCAGCAGTCTCCCCGTAAAAAACCAGGAAAAGCCGGACAAAGCGGCGGCGGCCAGCAAAAAGAGCAGCCCGTAGCGCGTCAGCTCCCCCGCGGCCTGCCTTGTGAGTCCCTCCAGGGGCTGGAGGGCGAAGACCCGCAGAAAACGGCCGTTTTTCACCGCATGGGAGTAGGAGAGGAGGAGCACAGGCAGAGGCCCCCGATAAAGGGCGTACACACCCTCCTCCAGCTTTTGAAAACCGGCGGGGAGGGCGGGGGAGGAGGCGTCCTCCTGAAAAGCGGGCAGCAGCTCCCCAAACAGCTCCCGGAGCGCCTTTGGCTGCCGTTCATTATGAAAGATGGAAGCTTCATTGTCGGTGAGAAACAGATAAAAATCACCGGCCTTTTCTTTGGATAAAATCCAGTCGGTGGTGATGACGGTTTGATTTTCCGCCTCCCCAAGGGTGCCGAAGGACTGTCTGGCGAAGGCGGAAATCTGCATAGAAAGCCGGGACCTGACGGACATCAAAAAGGTGACGCACAAGAAAGCCGCCAGCAAAAAGCAGGTCCCCCCCTGCCAGCAGCGCCGCCAGCCGTTTCCTCACTGTCCGGTACATAAGCCTTCGCCTCCTCAATCACAAGATTTCATGAACAGGGCCGCCGCCCCGCACCGATTTTACCGAAATACCGGGTATCCTGTCAGCCGCCCTTCTTTGGCGCGTCCGGGGCCTGCTCCTCCAGATAATATCCGCTTCCCCTGAGATTTCGGATACCGACTCTGCTGTCAAGCTGTCTGAGCCGCTTCCGCAGAAAATAAATGTAGTTGTCCAGATTGCTGTCCTCCACTCCCGTATTTCGGCCCCACACCCGGTACAGAAGGGTCCTGCGAGCGGCCACCTGTCCGCCGGAGCGCAGAAGCTGCCCCATCAGCTCCGTCTCCGTCTGGGACAGCCCGCAGGAGCGGTTCTCACAGAAGAGCAGCTGGCGCTCCTCCTCCAGCCTGAGATCCCCGAAGGAGAGGGCCTTTGCGGTGAAATCATCCTTCCGCCGGAACAGGCTGTTGACGCGGGCCATCAGCTCGGAGAAGGCGAAGGGCTTTACCAGATAGTCATCCGCCCCCGCATTCAGCCCCCGGACCCGGTTTTCCACCTCCCCCAGCGCCGACAAAATGATGACCGGGGTAAAATCTCCCCGCTCCCGCATCCGCCCAAGCACCGTCCTTCCGTCCAGCCCCGGCAGCATACAGTCCAGCAGCACCAGATCATAGGCGCCCTTCTCCAGATACAGCTCCGCCTCGTCTCCCCGGTGGCAGCATTCGGTCTCCCAATTTTCCCGTCCCAGCTGGCTGGACAGAGCCAGGCACAGGTCCCTGTCATCCTCGATTAGCAAGGTTTTCAAAAAATCACCCCGATCTAAAACCATGATTGTGACAATTATACTATTTCTAGAAAGAAAAAACAGCCCTGTACCATGAAAAATACAAAAAAAGTTCGAAAAAGAGAGGGCTTGGAAATAGACAAAGAATGGGAGTTGTGATAAAATAAACTTTGTATGAGATGTTAAAAAGAGCGTCACAGCTCTTTAAAAATGTTAGAGGAGGAATATTCAACTGGCTAGAAAAATGAAGAACATGGATGGTAATCATGCTGCCGCT
>CAZGRM010000065.1:0-15238 GCA_964528295.1 uncultured Lachnospiraceae bacterium | reverse complement strand
CCCGCGTCCTTGTGGGAGAAAATCAGAGAGAAAATCGGGGGCTTCGAGGGGGAGACGTATCTCTGTGTGAAGGGCAAAGAAAATGTGACGAGGGAGGAACTGAGCGCCCTGCAAAAGGAGATTGACAGCCGGCTGCGGGGGACATATACGGCGGAAAGTGAAAACCGTATTCAGGAGTATGAGGAAAACAACAGACAGATCCGGGGCATAATGGCGGTCCTTGGCGGCTTCTGTATGCTGCTGGCGATGATCGGGATCGGCAATGTATTTTCCCATACCCTGGGCTTTGTCCGGCAGAGAAGGCGGGAATTTGCCAGGTATCTGTCCGTGGGACTGACGCCGGGAGAGATCCGGAAGCTGTTTTTCATCGAGGGGCTGGTGGTGGCGGGCCGACCGGTATTGATCACCCTGCCCTTGGCGGTCCTTGCGGTGGGAGCGATGCTGAAGGCCAGCTATGTGGATCCGGGAGAATTTCTGGCTCAGGCTCCCCTGGCGCCGGTGGGCGTTTTCCTGCTGGCCATCTGGGGCGCCGTGGCGCTGGCCTATTCCCTTGGCTGGAGAAACCTGGGCAAAATCCATCTGATCCAGGTACTGCGGGATGATACGATGCTGTAGAGAGGATGGTATTAGCGCGCTTGCGCACGGCCGAACAATCGGAGAGCCGGAGCCTATTGCTCCAGCTCTCTTTTTGTTTTCAGCAAAACCACCGCCACGGCAATAAAGGTCAGAATGTCGGCCGCGGGCATGAACAGCGGGAGGGCGTACAATCCCCAGAGCGTGGGGAGCAAAATGGGGAGGCCCACACCGAAGACGATCTCCCGGGTGACTGACAGGATGGAGGACTGCTTCGCCCTGCCCAGCGATTGAAGGAAAATAAAGGAGCCCTTATTGACGCAGGCCAGGGGCAGCAGGCAGAGCTGGCCCCGAATGTACCAGACCGCAAACTGAGTATAATAAATACTTTCGTTCTCCGCCCCGAAGAACCGGATCAGCTGATAGGGGAGCAGCAGGAAAACCAGAGAAGCGGCCAAGCCCACGAGAGCCTCTACGCCCATCAGGCGCTTCATCAGTCCCACCACCCGGTCATTTCGTCCCGCCCCAATATTGTAGCCGGAGATGGGGATGCAGCCGGCGGCCAGCCCCGCCGAGACAGAGATGATAATCTGGAAAAACTTCATCACGATACCGGTCACGGCGGTGGGGATCTGAGCGAATTCGGCCTGACCGAATACCGCGTCCCTGGCCCCGTATTTCACCGCCATGTTCAGGGTGGCGGCCATGGAAAAGACGATGGAGATCTGGGACAGGAAGCTGGCTCCTCCCAGCATCAGAATTTTTTTCATCAGCTTGGAGGAGAAGCGGAAGCAGCTCCGGTCCAGCCGGATCGTTTTCATCCGAAACAGGTATGCGGCGGAGGCGATGGCGGAGACGATCTGCCCTGTGATGGTGGCGATGGCGGCTCCCGCCATCCCCCAGTGCAGAATGTAAATGCAGATGGGGTCCAGGATAATATTCAGCAGGGCGCCAACCACCAGAGTCACCATGGCGAAGCGGGGGCTGCCGTCAGAGCGGATGATGGGATTCAGCGCCTGGCCGAACATATAAAAGGGGATCCCAAGAGTGATCCAGAAAAAGTATTCCTTTGAGAGACGGAAGGTCCCATCGTTGACCCGAGCGCCGAAGGCGGTCAGGATGGGCTCCTGAAAGATCAGATAAATCACCGTGAGCAGAAGACTCACGGCGATGACGGCCAGGATGGAGCTGCCGATGCCTCTCCGGGCGTTCTCCTGCTCCCTGGCCCCCAGGCTGATGCTGACAAAGGTGCAGCAGCCGTCGCCGATCATCACGGCGATGGCGATGGCCACCACGGTCATGGGAAAGACGACAGTGTTTGCCGCATTGCCGTAGGACCCCAGATAATCAGCGTTGGCGATGAAGATCTGGTCCACAATATTGTACAGCGCCGCGACCAGCATGGAAATCACGCAGGGAATAGCATATTTCCACATGAGCTTTCCCAGGTTCTCCTTCTCCAGATAGTCGTTTACATTTGTTCCAGTCATATTAAAAACCTCCTGCTGTTTGGCTGATAGCTCCGCTCCTGCGGGGCGCTTGATAAATAATGTAAACCCTGCTACAATAGCAGAGTCAAGCGCAAGCCGCAAATCAATGAAAGAGATTGGAAGGAAAGGCGTATGAAGCAGTATCTTACCATAAAAGAGTTTGCCAGTCTGCGGAATGTCAGCATCGGCTCTCTGCGCTACTACGAAAAGCTGAGGATTCTGGAGCCCGCGAAGATCGATCCGGAGACAAAATACCGCTATTACCTGCCGGAGCAGGTGAACGCTCTGGACACCATATCATTTTGCGTCGGGGTGGGCATCCCGCTGAGGGATCTGAAAAAATACATTGACCGGGACGGGAAAATGGATCACAAGGCGGCTCTGGAGTACGGAAAAAAGGCCATGCAGGACAGGATCGCCGCCATGAGGCTGGGTTTGGAAACCACACAGTTCAATTTAAACAGCATGGAGCAGAATCAGGCCTACAGCTCCCATGTGGGAATCTACACCCGCAGGATCGAGGAGCGCTTCTTCATCGAGGCTCCCTTTGCCGGGGACTGGCACAATCCGGTGCACAGGGAGAAGGCGTCCATGAGCCTGTTTCACAGCACCCAAAAGAAGAACATGGTGCCCGTCTTCCCGGCCGGCGTCCTGGTTCACTGGGAAACAACCCCCGTCACCTACTCCTTCTTCGTCCAGGTTTTGCACCCCGCGGAGCAGGATGACCAGATCATCCGCATCCCCAGGGCAACCTTCTCCTGCATGCAGATCGACCTGGTATCCCAGATGGACATCCTGAAGGTACTAAAAGACAGCTTCCCCCCGCCCGGCCCCCACCCGGCGATCATATCAAATATGCTGCTGAATAAGCTTCACTTTAATAGCAGGCATAGTGAGATACAGGTGATGAGTTTGCCTGAAATGGAGGAAGGTTCTTTATGAGAGGGGGCCTCCCCGTTTCCAGAGAGAGTTTTGTCCCGCAAACAAGTGGATTTCAGGCCGGAGTTATGATATGATAGACAATAAAATATAAGAAAAAGCGGGATGAAAAAAAGAACCATGAACTACAAAATTCCAATTGAGACCTCCGCCAGACATCTCCATCTGTGCAGGGAGGATTTTGACCGGCTGTTTGGGGAGGGGAAGGACCTGACGCCGGTGAAGGAGCTGAGTCAGCCGGGGCAGTATCTGGCGAAGGAGCGGCTGACCGTGTCGGGTCCCAGGGGGACCTTTGAGAATGTGGCCATCATTGGTCCCCTCCGGAAGGTGACCCAGATGGAGATCAGTGTGACAGACAGCCGGAAGCTGGGGGTCCCGGTGGCCATCCGGCAGTCCGGGGATATCGCGGGGTCCCCGGGCATGAAGCTGACCAGTGAGTTGGCCAGTGTGGAGCTGGAGCACGGGGTGATCGTGGCCCAGCGTCATATTCATATCCAGCCGGATGAGGCCATCGCCATGCGCCTGAGTGACAACGATGAGGTGTTTGTGATCGTGGAGAGCAACAACCGGTCTCTGATTTTCGGAAACGTGATGGTGCGGGTCAGCCGGGAGGCCAGGCTGGCCATGCACGTGGATACGGATGAGGCCAACGCCTTTGCGGGGGTGAGAAATCCCTACGGGGTGGCGGTAAAGCTGATCGGCGGAACGGCTTCAAAGGACCTTCATGGCTGGACGCGGGAGCTTTTGATGGGAATAAACAGGAGGTAGCTGTTTTTTTCAGTGATTTCCGGGGAGACGGCAGCAAGGGCTCAGGGACAGAAAACGGACTGCGAAAGTAATGTATTGACATATGGATAAGACTATGGTAGTATATGAGTACAGACTACTTTGGTAGTCAAGAGAGGAGCGGAGATATGGAGTGCAAGCTTTTTGATTCTGAGATCAAGGTGATGGATGTTTTGTGGCGGGAGGGAGACACCACCGCGAAGCACATCGCGGAGGTGCTGACCGGGGAGGTGGGCTGGAACAAAAATACCACCTACACGCTGATCAAGAGATGTATCAAGAAAGGGGCCATCCAGCGTTCCGAGCCTAACTTTATGTGCCATGCCCTGATTCCCAAGGAGGAGGTACAGGAGGCGGAGACCAGGGAGCTGGTGGACAAGATTTACGATGGATCTGTGGATAAGCTTTTTGCCGCCCTGGTGGGAAGAAAGAAGCTGTCCGCGGAGAAGCTGGAACAGCTGAGACAGATTGTGGGCGAGCTGGAATAAGAGGATTAAAAAGGAGCGGCTGATCGAACCGCTCCCTTTTTAATCCTCCATATTCACGGCCTTCCCTGAATCCGCGACGCAAGCTCCAGGGCAATGGCGGCGATACGGTCCTTTTCTTCCAGCTTCGAGTGATTGCTCAGGCTCCGAGCGTCCCACTGCTCCGCGTCCAGGTTGTCCGCCGCATAGAAGAACTGTACCAGCTCCTTCCCCCGGAATTTTGCCGCGGCGGCGTTGGCCGAGCACTCCATATCCACGCAGATGCAGCCCTGCTCCTTCCTGCGCCGCGCCTTGTCCGGCGTCTCCCGATAAAAGGCGTCGGTGGTCCATGTCTTCCCCACCGTGTATTTCACACCCAGCTCCTCCAGCATCCCCACGCTCATTGGGGCCCCCACATCGATCATAAACAGGGTAAGCTCCCTGTCCTTATAGGTGCCCTTGTAGATCGGCATTACGCCGTTTGCGTTGCTCGATTCCGCGATGATTTCCGCGTCCAGCTCCTGAATCATCCGCTGAAAGGTGATGTGGGAATAGCATGCCACGGCGGTGCCGGGGATCCCCCCCACCGGCTTCAAGAGATCGTCGGGATTAATCACCGCCCTCGCCGCCGAATCAAATTCCGTTAAAATCATGACCTCGCCTCCCCTGCCGCGTCTCTTTGTCAATCCCTGTTTTTCCTGAAAAAGCAGAACAGAATCGTTATAAGAAAAGGGAACCGCTACAAAATTTGTCCCATGGAAAAGTGCTTATTATTGACGAATGACAAAATGTGTTATACTATGATAGATACGCATCGGTGCGTCACAAATAATAATAAGGAAAGAAAAAATGAGAAAACTGGCATTAAGCGACGAAATTTTATTAAGTATCGAAAAGCCGGCGCGGTACATCGGCAATGAGGTCAATTCTGTAATAAAGGACAAAAATGTGTCCATCCGTTTCGCCATGTGTTTCCCGGATGTGTACGAGATCGGTATGTCGCACCTGGGGATCCAGGTTCTGTATGATATGTTCAACCGGAGAGAGGACGTGTGGTGTGAGAGAGTCTATTCTCCCTGGGTGGATCTGGATAAAATCATGCGGGAGCAGAAGATTCCTCTGTTCGCTCTGGAATCCCAGGATCCCATAAAGGATTTCGATTTTCTGGGAATCACACTTCAGTATGAGATGTGTTACACAAATATTTTGCAGGTTCTGGATCTGTCGGGGATCCCGCTGGACGCAAAGAATCGGGGAGACGGCTGGGAGTATCCCCTGGTGATCGGCGGCGGCCCCTGCTCCTACAATCCGGAACCCATCGCGGTCTTTTTCGATATGTTCTATATCGGAGAGGGGGAGACCGTCTACGACGATCTGTTTGAGCTGTACAAGGAGTCCCGCAAAAAGGGAGAGAGCAGAAGAAAATTTCTGGAGCGGGCGTCTCAGATTCCGGGCATCTATGTGCCGTCACTGTACCAGGTGACCTACAAGGAGGACGGGACCATCGCGTCATTTGAGCCGGCGGTGGAGGGGGTGCCCCGCACCATCGTAAAGCAGATTGAGATGGACATGACCCATGCCCCCTATCCGGATACCCCAGTGGTGCCCTTCATCAAGGTGACCCAGGACCGGGTGGTGCTGGAGATACAGAGAGGCTGCATCCGGGGCTGCCGGTTCTGTCAGGCGGGGATGCTCTACCGGCCCACCAGGGAGCGGAGCCTGGAGTGCCTCCGGGACCACGCCTACAAAATGCTGAAAAGCACAGGGCATGAGGAAATCTCCCTCAGCTCTCTAAGCTCCAGCGATTACTCCGAGCTGAAGGGTATCGTCAATTATCTGATCGATGAGTTTCGCAAGGACAACATCAATATCTCCCTTCCCTCCCTGCGCATCGACGCTTTTTCTCTGGACGTTATGAGTAAGGTACAGGACGTGAGAAAGAGCAGCCTGACCTTTGCCCCGGAGGCGGGCTCCCAGCGGATGCGGGACGTGATCAACAAGGGGCTGACGGAGGAGATCATTCTGGACGGCGCCGGCCAGGCCTTCCGGGGCGGCTGGAATAAGGTGAAGCTTTACTTCATGCTGGGCCTGCCCCGGGAGGAGGAGGAGGACCGGAAGGCCATCGCGCGCCTGGCGGAAAGAATCGCGGAGGAATATTATGAGATCCCCAAGGAGGAGAGAAACGGGAAGTGCCAGATCACAGTGAGCACCTCCTTCTTCGTGCCAAAGCCCTTCACTCCCTTCCAGTGGGCCAGAATGTACACACCCGGTGATTATCTGGGCTTCGCCAAGACCGTGAACCATGAGATCAAGGAGATGAAAAACCAGAAGAGCATCCGGTACAATTGGCATCAGGCCGACGTGACGCTCCTGGAGGGCGTATTTGCCCGGGGAGACCGGAAAATCGCGGAGGTGATACGGGAGGCCTACCGTCTCGGCGCCCTGTACGATGCCTGGACGGAATTCTGGGACTATGACCGGTGGCTGACGGCTTTCGAAAATACCGGCGTGGATATGGACTTTTACACCCTGCGGGAGCGGGACGAGGATGAGAGATTCCCCTGGGATTTCATCGATATCGGAGTCAGCAGAAAATTCCTGCTCTCAGAGTGGAGGAAAGCCCATCAGGAGCAGGTGACGCCAAACTGCCGGGCAAAATGCTCCGGCTGCGGAGCGGCCAGATTCGGAGGAGGTGTCTGCGTTGAACCGAGAGAGTAAGGCAGGGCAGTATGGGAGGAAGCCGGCATGAAGGTCAGAGTAAAATTTTCAAAGCAGGGCGTCATGAAATTCATCGGGCACCTGGATGTGATGCGCTATTTTCAGAAGGCGATCCGGCGGGCCGGAATCGATATCGCCTATACGGAGGGCATGAGCCCCCACATGATCATGTCCTTCGCGGCTCCGCTGGGGGTGGGGCTGACCAGCGACGCGGAGTATATGGACATCGAGCTGCGCACACCGCTGTCCAGCAAAGCGGCCATTGACGCGCTGAACCGGGTGGGGGTGGAGGGAATCACCGTCACCGAATTCAGGGAGATTCCCGAGGGCAAGGCCTCAAAGGCCATGACACTGGTGGCCGCCGCGGACTACGAGCTGCGCTTTCGGAGGGGCTATGAGCCGAAGACGGACTGGCAGTCCGGCATCTCCCATTTCTTCGCCCGGAAGTCCATTCTGGTGATGAAGAAGACCAAAAAGTCCGAAAAGGAAGTGGATATCCGGCCCATGATCTACGAAATGTCCGTGAACAGCGGGACCGTGTTTATGAAGCTTGCCGCCGGGAGCGTGGCCAATCTGAAGCCGGAGCTGGTGATGGATACCTACCTGCGCTCCATCGGTGAGGAGCTCTCCCCCTTTGCCTATGAGATCAACCGCCGGGAGGTGTATGCCGACATGGGAACGGAGAAAGCACGGAAGCTGGTGACGCTGGGTTCCCTGGGGAAGGACGTCTGATGGAAAAGAAATATGTCATTACCCGCATGGAGGGAAAGATTTTCTCCTTCCTCCTCCATGATCGGAGGGCGGTGGAGATCCACTGCGACGAGGAGCAGGCCGGCTCCGGTCTGGGTAATATTTATATCGGAAAAATAAAAAATATCGCAAAGAACATCGGGGCCGCCTTCGTGGAGATCGCTCCCGGCTCCGTCTGCTACCTGCCCCTGGAGGACATGAAAAAGCCCATTTATACCAAAAAAGGGGAATCAAAGAAGCCCCAGGCGGGGGATGAGCTGCTGGTGCAGGTGTCCCGGGAGGGGATGAAGACAAAGGCTCCCGCAGTGACGACAAACCTGACCCTCCACGGCAAATTTTTGCTTTTGACCACCGGCAGCCTTCAGACTTCGGTATCATCGAAGCTGCCAAAGGAGGAGCGGGGAAGGCTGCTGGAGCTGCTGGGAAGGGTTTTGGCGGAGGGCCAGGCCGGGGATTCCTGCCAGGCTGGTCATGTCCGGTCTGAGCCGGAGGAACAATATGGCTGGCTCCTGCGCACCAATGCGGGCGGCATCGACGAAACGGCGCTGCGCCGTGAGGTGTCCCGGCTGCGGGATTGGTACCATTCTCTGATGAGCCGGGCCAATTACCGCACCTGCTTCACCTGTCTCTACCGCACGCCGCCCTCCTGGATTTCCCGCCTCCGGGATCTCTATGATTCCTCGGCGGATGAAATCCTGACCGACGAGGAGGAGATCCACCGCCAGATCCATGATTACCTGACCGCCGCGCAGCCGCAGGATGCCGCAAAGCTGAGACTCTATCAGGACCGCCTCCTTCCCATGGGAAAGCTCTATTCTCTGGAGCACCAGCTGACCCAGGCTCTTCAGGAGCGGGTCTGGCTGAATTCCGGCGGCTATCTGGTGATCCAGCCCACGGAGGCCCTGACCGTCATTGACGTGAACACCGGAAAATGCGACACCGGCAAAAACCGGGAAGCCACCTTCCTGAAAATCAACCGGGAGGCCGCTGTGGAAATCGCCCGGCAGATCCGGCTTAGGAACATGAGCGGCATCATCCTGGTGGACTTTATTAATATGAAGGAAAAAGAGTCAAACGACGCACTGCTGTCCCTGCTGTCCGGCGAGCTTAGCAGGGACCCCGTCCGCACCGCTCTGGTGGACATGACCAAGCTGTTCCTGGTGGAAATCACCCGGATGAAAAAGGAACGTCCCCTGATGGAGAGCGTAAAGCGATAAAAAATAAACGGCCTGAACATCCTTCCATATCAAAAAAGGGATGCCGGGCTTTTTATCATCTTTGAAGAAAATTTATTATCTGTTTTTTCTTATATCATTGATTAATTGCTGAATATGAGCGATTTCTTCAATCGTTAATTTATCCACCTCAATAAAAGATCTCGTATCCAGCTCCAGCAGAAAATCGCTGCTGACAGAGAAGAATCTAGCTATTCTTATTAACATATCAATTGACGGAAGTATATTATTATTTTCCCAGTTTGAAACAGCCTGTTTTGTCACTCCCAGCTTATCCGCAAGGGCGACTTGAGTTAGTCCGTAGGATTTGCGCAATTTCAGTACCATTTCTCCAAACATCATTTACTCCTTTATAAAAAAATAGATTTTATACATAAGACTAATATTCCAAAAATCTATTTACAAAATACAAAAGTCAATGTATAATTGACCTCGAACGCAAATATAATAAATCTGTGGAAGTGGTGAGGATGGAAGGAATTTATGACGTGCACTGTCATATTCTGCCCGGTGTGGATGACGGCGCTGAGGATATGAAGACGGCGGTGAAGCTCCTGGAGCTGGAGTATCAGGATGGTGTCAGAACGATCATTTTGACACCGCACTATCGCAGGCGAATGTTCGAGCCGGAACTGGAGGATATCCTGCGGGGCTACGAAGCATTGCTGCCCGAGGCGGAGCGTTTGGGAATAAGCTTATATTTGGGATGTGAATTCCGCGTGAACATGGATATGGTGTCCACACTGGACGAGGGAAAAAGGCCTTCCATGGCAAACTCCCGCTATGTATTGTGTGAGTTTTCCGAGACGGATCAGCCGTCCTACATAAAACAGCGGGCTTACCATCTGATCAGCCACGGCTACATTCCGATCCTGGCCCACATTGAACGGTATGTGGCATTGCGCAAAGACCTTCTTTTGGTGGAGGAGCTGTCTGAGCTGGGCTGTCTTGCGCAGGTGAACGCCGGAAGCATCCTCGGCGACGACGGATTCCTTATCAAACGTTTTTGTAAAAAATTAATTGACTATGATTTGCTGGATCTGGTAGGCAGTGACGCGCATGACCTGAAAAAGCGGGCTCCGCGGATGGGCGCGTGTGCGGAATATCTGATAAAAAAAGAGGGACGGGCCTATGCGGAAAAAATATTGTGCCAGAATCCGGCACGGATTCTGAAATGAACATTCATTTTGAAAGATAAACAAATGCGGGAGGAACGTATGGAAACAAATATACAGACAGAAAACGAAATTGAAATTGATTTAGGAGAAATTATTGGTTATCTCCTGAACAAGGCTGGCTATATTCTTCTTGCTGGTGTTGTTTTTGCGGTGATCACCTTTGCCGTATCGACTTTCTTTATATCCCCGAAGTATACATCTACAACGAAGCTATATGTTCTGAACCGGCAGACAAACGAAAGTATTACGAACAGCGATCTGCAAAGCAGCACGTATTTAACCAAGGACTATATGGAAATGATTCAGAGCCGTACTGTTATTGAGACAGTTATTGCGGAAATGGGTCTGGAAATGACATACGAGCAGGTGCTGAAGGCTTTGTCCGTATCTACTACTTCAGATACACGTGTGGTGGCGATCAGCGTAACGAACGAAGATCCGTACCTTGCCAGAGATATCGCCAATGAGATCCGCATTGCGGCATCCGCTCACATCCAGGCAGTGATGAATACGGAGGCCGTAAACGTGGTGGACGAGGCAAATGTGCCTTCTGATAAGTCCAGTCCCAAAGTAAAAAGGGACGTGGTTCTTGCGGGGGCCGCGGGAGTATTTTTGGCGGTTATCATTTTTATTATCCTGTTTCTGTTAAACGATAAAGTGACCACCCCGGAGGATGTGGAACGCTATCTGAATCTCAGTATATTGGCCACAATGCCTCTGGAGGAGGATGAAGTGAAGAAAAAGAAGGCGAGAAAGCGGCTGGAAAAGAAAAAACGGAAAAGGTAGGAGATCAAGCAGTATGAAAAGTATTACGATTATCAAACCGGAATTGAACTATTATAGCGCCGAGGCCTACAAGTCACTGAGAACAAATTTACAGTTTTGCGGCGGAAATAAAAAGGCGATTGTGCTCACCAGCTGTACTCAGAATGAGGGAAAGACCAGAATCGCCCTGAATTTGGCGATTTCCCTGGCGGAAATCGGAAAAAAGGTTTTGCTTCTGGACGGGGATCTGCGTAAGTCCGTACTGCTGGGACGGGTGGAAGCCACCAAGGAGGTAAAAGGACTGACCCATTTCCTGTCAAAGCAGGAGCCTCTGATGAATATTGTTTATGCTACCAACATCCCGAATTTTCATGTGATCTTCGCCGGTCCCATTCCGCCCAATCCGGCGGAGCTGCTGAGCGATAAGTATTTTGATCTTATGCTGAAAACCTTGCGTGAGAGCTATGATTATATCATCATCGACTCACCGCCTCTTGGCAGCGTGATTGACAGCGCCGTGATCGCGGAAAAATGCGACGGCTCAATTTTAGTCATCGAATCCGGGTGGAACAGCTGGCGCTTCGAGCAGGAGGTGAAGTCCCAGCTGGAGAAAACAGGATGCCCGATTTTGGGAGTGATTCTCAATAAGGTGGATATGTCCTCCAAGAAGTATTACGGAAAGTATGGAAAATATGGGAAGTACGGGAAATACAGTGGTTATGGAAAGTCAGAAGAGGACTGATAACCGGAAAGGATACACGGCACTATGAAAAAGTGGCTGATTGCGATAGTTCTTCTTCTATGCTTTGGAGTAGGAGGACTGACATTTTATATGAAATTATCATCCGACGGTCAAGGTCCAGTGATTTCTTGCGGAGAGGATTTGTTTTACCAGAGGGGAATGACTCAGGAGGAATTGCTGAGTGGTGTGACCGCAGTGGATGAGGCGGACGGTGATGTGACAGAAAGCCTCGTGGTGGAGTCTGTGACAGAAAACGAAGAAAAGAGCCAGGCAATTGTGGTCTATGTGGCCCGGGACAGTAAAAACAATATTACAAAGGTGAGACGCGTACTGCCATATTCCGGCAAAAAGGATCAGGAATCAAAGAAGGAGACAGAGACACAGAAAACCGGATTTGGAGCAGAGGCTGGGGCTGAAACAGGGACTGGGACAAAATCAGAGACCGGGGACGAAGCAGGGACTGAAACCCAAACGGAGACTGGGATCGGAACAGGGACCGGGACAAAATCAGAAATCGGGGCTGAAACAGGGACTGGAACCCAAACGGAGACTGGAATCGAGACCGAAACAGAGAGTGAATCGGAGGAGCTGAATCCAGGGGCTCCGATTATAACCCTTACCGAGAAACAAGTGGAAATCAAAAAAGGTGAATCCTTTAATCCGCTGGAATATGTGGCGGCCGTGGTGGATGATTACGACGACAAGTATTCTTTGTGGCGGGATATTCAGATATCAGGGGAGTATGACGTGAATGAAACCGGAAAATATGAGCTGTACTTTTTCGTGGTGGATTCCGCCGGAAATACATCGAACCGTGCGAAGCTGGTGCTGACGGTGAAAGAAGAGTGAAAGAAGAATCGCCGGAGTTGTTGTTACCAATAAAAATATGGCAGGGAGTCTGTTGGGCAATGTGTCTGTGGTGGCAAATGCTGCGGACATGATTGAGTATACCTGCCGTCAGTGGATCAATGAGGTATTGATCTACATACCGGAATCAGAACCTTATCCAATCGAACTGACGGAGCAATTCATGCGGATGGGAGTTGCGGTACACGTTGCTCTGGCAAGAATGTCCGCAATTTCCAGAAAAAAGCAGCTTGTGGAACGTTTGGGCGGCTATGCGGTGATCACTACCGCCATCAATTACGCTACGCCCGCTCAGCTTTTCGTCAAACGCTGGATGGATATTGCGGGTGGTCTGGCAGGCTACCTGATTACAGGGCTTCTGTTTCTTTGCCTCGCCCTGGTCATTCACCTTCAATTTTCCGGCCTGATTTTTTCTCGCAAATCTGCGTGGGAAAGGGCGGCAAGCAGAAAGCTGGAAATTGTGTTAAAAGTATGCGGATCAAACAGTGTCCGTGATGAAAGAAAAGAGGCATGGGACTTAACTATGGGAAAACATACTTCTAAAACAATAAAAGAATCAAAAGGGCAGAACCATGAAAAAAGTCAAATGCAGGGCAGGCGGAAAAACAACGGAATTTTCCATCCCGACTGCGGACGGGTTATCGCACTGTTATTAATGGTATACGATATTATTGCTGTTAATGCTGCATATGGGATGGCGCTCTGGCTCCGTTTTGACTGTAGGTTCTCAGCGATACCTGTCTACTATATGCATGCGTACCTGCGGTTTGCCCCTGTTTATACGGTTTTCTGTATCATAGTTTTCCGCTTCCTGCGTTTGTACAGGAGCATCTGGAGGTTTGCCAGCTTCAGTGAACTCCTGCGTACGATTGCTGCTGTGGTGGTAACATCCGTTTTCCATGTCTGCGGCATTACCCTGCTTTTCCAGCGGATGCCGGTTTCTTATTATTTCTTTGGCATGACCATCCAGTTCATGCTTGTCCTTGGCGTTCGCTTTTCTTACCGTTTTATACTCCTGGAAAGGAACAGCAGGAGGAAAGACGGGAAGAGGCCCTACCACGTCATGCTGGTCGGGGCCGGGGCTGCAGGGCAGATGATCCTGCGGGACTTGAGGAAAGCGAAGGAAACCAACGCAAAGGTCTGCTGCATCATTGATGACAACTCCAACACATGGAACCGGTACATAGACGGGGTCCCGATTGTCGGGGGAAGGGACGATATCCTTGCCAACGCAAAAAAATATGGGATCGACAAGATCTTTGTGGCCATCCCAAGCGCAAGCGCAGAGGAAAAACGGGATATCCTTAATATCTGCAAGGAGACCGGCTGTGAGTTAAAGAACCTGCCGGGGATGTACCAGTTTGTGACCGGGGAATTAGCAGTAAGCGCCATGAAAGACGTTGCTGTGGAAGACCTGCTCGGCAGGGAGCCGATTAAGGTCAACATGGATGAAATCTTCCAGTATTTAAGTGGGAAGACTATCTTGGTCACAGGAGGGGGAGGCTCCATCGGCAGTGAGCTCTGTAGGCAGATTGCGGGCCATGCGCCAGGACACTTGATTATTTTTGATATTTATGAAAATAACGCTTATGAAATTGAACAGGAATTAAAATCCAGCTGCCCGAGCTTAAATATAACGGTCCTAATCGGTTCTGTCCGTGACAGCAGGAGGATTAACTATGTATTTGAGACATACAAACCGGATATTGTATACCATGCAGCGGCCCATAAGCATGTGCCGTTAATGGAAACCAGCCCGTGTGAGGCGATAAAAAACAATGCAATCGGCACTTACAAGACGGCTTATGCCGCTATGAGGAACGGGTGCCAGCGCTTTGTGCTGATCAGCACGGATAAAGCGGTGAACCCGACCAATATTATGGGTGCCAGCAAAAGACTGTGTGAAATGGTGGTCCAGTCTTTTGACAGGGCTGTAAAAGAAGGGAAGGAGGACCAGTTGCCAATCCTTCACAGCCACCAGGAAGATGAGCTGGGGAGTATGGCCCATTTTGAAAAGGATACATGGCATTCCCGGACAGAGTTTGTGGCGGTGCGGTTTGGCAACGTACTGGGCAGCAACGGCTCAGTCATCCCGCTGTTTAAGAAGCAGATCCAGAAAGGAGGACCTGTAACTGTGACGCATCCGGATATCATCCGTTATTTCATGACGATCCCGGAGGCGGTCAGCCTGGTGCTTCAGGCAGGGACTTACGCAGGGGGTGGGGAGATTTTTGTCCTGGACATGGGTGCTCCCGTTAAGATTGATACTCTTGCGCGGAACCTGATCAAGCTGTCAGGCTATAAGCCGGACGTGGACATTCCGATTGTGTACACAGGGCTCCGTCCCGGTGAGAAGCTGTATGAAGAAAAACTGATGTCAGAGGAAGGGATGAAGACAACGTCGAACCACCTGATCCATATCGGGAAGCCGATCCCCTTTGACACAAAGCTGTTCTTGCGCCAGATGGAGGAATTGATGGAAGCAAGCTACAACAACTGGGAGGACATCAGCGGCCTGGTAGAAAAAATCGTCCCCACTTTCCACCCGGCACCGAATGGGACGGAGAATAAAGGGAGGGCTTACGAGGAGTTGGCAAGGGAAGCGGCGGCTACGAAAGTTTAGTGTATTTCCAGCTGGAAAAACGGTACAAGGAAAAAGCGGAGGATATTGGAATTATATCGGCAGCGGGAATATCAAGTGATATTGGAACTGTCAGGCGACTTTCCTGTC
>CAZGRM010000064.1:0-15312 GCA_964528295.1 uncultured Lachnospiraceae bacterium | reverse complement strand
GGAAGCCACCCTCACAGGCTCTTTCGTGTACATAAACTTGACCGGTTGGACAATATCCGGGTTATCTTCCCGGAGAATAAAGTCCATAAACGCGATCACTCTCGTCTTTGGCGTATCCTGGTATGTGTCGCCGGACCTCACGGCCTCAATCATCATTTTATCACCATAAAACAATTCCCGTTCAATGAAGAAGTCCTCCCGACACAGCTGCACCTCCGCGTTAATTAGGTCGCCGTCCGCCGTCCTGGCTTTCACATCTAGCCTGCCGCTTTTTCCCGCGGGCCGCTCGGCTAACTGCGGGTACTGGCTGCGCATATCCACAATTTCCGCGATAGTCTCATCACCGGCGTCGGTCAGCACGGCGTTGATCAGCTCCTTCATAGCCGGCGCGCCATCCATGTTTTGAAACATACAGCTGAATACAATATCAGCCAATGGGTTTAGCCTGTCGTTCGTCCCTTGATCCTTATTCATCCCCCGCGCCATAATAAACCGCCTCCATTCTGTGGGGAATTAGTATTGTTCTCCCGTAGGGAACCCCACACTGGAATCATTCCTCCGCGCGGGCGTGACATCCCCACTGTCAATTTTAGTTTACCATAACGGAGCGGAAATGGCAACAAGATGAAAATTACAAACCAGGGTTGTAAAAAAAACCGTATATATTGCCGCCACGGTTGAGAAAAAAATATGACAGTGACCGACATCCTTACGGCGGAAAACGGAAGCGGTAAAACTTATTCGTCTGGAAAAACAGTGTGAAAAGTCAAATTTGGACAGAGTCCATGAGTCCCAAATCATCCACAATAGCGTGTCATTAATGACACTCAAAAACTTAATTGAAAATAATTTGCGTCCCATGTCGATAATTGCTATAATATCGGCATGGGAAACCAGAGAGCCAAGGCGGCTTACCCTCTTTGATCGGAGGGGCTACCCTCCAGACGAAAGAAAGGAGGGATTGCCAATGATTACATACGAGGAATTTTTCTTGTTTTGTACGTTCATTGTTGCCCTTATCAGTCTGCTTCATCAGATTTTTAAGGACAGAAAATAGCCGCCAACTATTTGCGGTAGTGACGGCTAGACTACAAAGTTTAGCTACAAACTTTTAAGAGTAGGCCGCTTCTCTGGCTTTCCCTTTTTGTATTTTTACTATAACATTTATTTGAGTATTTTGCAATCCTTTTTATCCAAAAAGGTCAGTTCGTTCCTTCCTGCTAAACCGGATGATATGCGTATGCTCTCCTACTTCACACATGAGATTATATCAAATCATCCGCAATTGCGTGTCATTTATGGCACGTAAAAACTTAATTGAAAATAATTTGCGTCCCATGCCGATAATTGCTATAATATCGGCATGGGAAACCAGAGAGCCAAGGCGGCTTACCCTCTTTGATCGGAGGAGCTACCCTCCAGACGAAAGAAAGGAGGGATTGCCAATGGTTACATATTCTGATCTTATTCAGTTTTGTATGTTCATTGTTGCCCTTGTGGGATTATGTTACACGATCTTCAAGGGAAAGAAATAGCCGCCACTACTGCCAATAGTGACGACTGATGCTGTAAAGCATTAAGTTAAGTTATTGTTGAGGGTAGGCCGCTTCTCTGACTTTCCCTCTATGTGTTTACTATAACACATGCTCACAATTTTTTCAAGCTATTAAAACCGCCCGATGTTACCAGCATCGGACGGCTTTAATTGGATTCTGTACCGCAAATCGGATGATATGCGTAAGATCTCCACTTCACACACGGAGATTATACCACAATCATCCTGAGTTTGTACAGACGTATTTTTTATACTCAAAATCACTATACTGTACTGAATGGAGGATGATATTATGGATGAATACTGTCTCTATTTAAGAAAATCCCGTGCGGATCGCGAAGCTGAACTGCGTGGGGAGGGGGAAACTCTCGCAAGACACGAGGCTACTCTTCTTGCTCTCGCCAAAAGCATGAACAAACATATCACCAAAATATATCGTGAGATTGTATCAGGGGAAACCATTGCGGCAAGGCCCTGTATGCGGGAGCTGCTGGAAGAAGTGGAGGCCGGGATCTGGAAGGGCGTATTTGTCATGGAGGTGGAACGTCTGGCCCGGGGTGATACAATTGATCAGGGAATTGTATCTCGAGCATTCCGGCTCACCGGAACCCAGATTATTACCCCCATCAAAACCTATAATCCAAACGATGAGTTCGATGAGGAGTATTTTGAGTTTGGTTTATTCATGAGCCGCCGTGAGTATAAAACAATCCGGCGCCGTCTCCAGCGTGGCCGGGAGGCCTCTGTTAAGGAAGGAAAATATTGCGGAAACCGATCACCTTATGGTTACGAGCGAAAAAAGCTGCAAAATGACAAAGGATTTTCCCTAGAGGTCAATCCTGAACAAGCTTCTGTTGTAAAAAATATATACGAGTGGTATACGGTAGGCGTCCTTAAAGAAGATGGGACCCGGGAACGAATTGGTATGTCCAAGATTTGCAATCGATTAAATGACCTCCATGTTCGTACTATTTACGGCGGACCATGGACCCTTGCGACAGTAAACGGAATACTGACAAATCCAGTCTACATAGGGAAAATCCGATGGGAATACCGAAAAACCGAGAAGCAGATTGAGGATGGGCAAATCAAGACATCCCGTCCCCGCAACAAAAACTATATTCTCAATGATGGGATGCATGAGGCGATCATCGACGCGGATACGTTCTACCGTGTGCAAGATTTTTTAAAGAAACGCGCGCTGCCGGCTACTCCCGGCAAAGCAAAAGTCGCAAATCCTCTGTCCGGAATTGTTCGCTGCTGTATCTGCGGGAAAGCTATGGTACGTCGGCCTTACACAAACAGAACAATCCGTGACGCCCTGATCTGCCAGACACCTCACTGTGCCACTGTATCCTCCCCTTTGGAGGATGTGGAGAGAGAATTAATTGCCGGGCTTTCTTCCTGGCTTGCGAATTACAAAGTAAATTGGGAGGGTGCCGCGCTACCGGATTCTGAAAGCTCTGTTTCCATGATTCAAACCCTGTGTCAAAGTGCGGAAGAAAAATTGGAAAAGCTGAATCAGCAGTTAAACAATACATATGATCTGTTAGAACAGGGGATTTATACAAAAGAAGTTTTCTTAAAAAGAAACAAGGCATTGTCAGAAAGCATCGCAAACGCACGGGCAGATCTGGAACGTTATCAGGCCGATCTTGAACTGGAAAGAAAACGGGAGGCCGCCAAGACTAACATCATTCCAAACGTTGAGCGTCTGCTTGACGTATACTGGCAGCTCCCCGATGCCCGTTCCAAAAATGAGCTTATAAAAAATGTGTTGGAAAAAGCTGTTTATTCCAAAACAAAAAAGAATAACCCGAACAGCAAAGTTTATCACCCCTTCACACTTGATTTATATCCTAAGCTTCCGGAAAGCCCCTGACAAGGCCTTCTACGTTTTCTAACATCTATGCGCCGACGAGCTGGCTCACTTAGAAATTGTCGCCACCATCGTCCATCAGCTCACCCGGAATCTTTCGGCGGAGGAGCTGGAGAAGGCGGGGTTTGCTCCCTACTACGCGGATCACACGGTGGGGGTGTGGCCCCAGTCTGCCGGGGGCTTCCCCTTCTCCGCCGCCCAGTTCCAGTCCACCGGGGATCCCACTGCGGACCTCTTTGAGGATCTGGCGGCGGAGCAGAAGGCGAGGCTGACGTATGACAATATCCTCCGGCTGGTCAAGGATCCGGAGGTGGCTGATCCTATCCGCTTTCTGCGGGCCAGAGAGATCGTCCATTTCCAGCGCTTCGGGGAGGCCTTGAGAAGTGTCCAGGAGGATTTGAATTCAAAGAATTTCTATGCGTTCAATCCCAGCTTTGACGCTCCGGTGGCCTGCCCGGCCTGCAGGGAATAGGGGGACGCGGAAGAATCAGAAAGGAAATCCGTTTTTTTAGACAACAACGGCAGGGGCACACCGCTCCCTGCCGCTATTGTTGGTCAAGATGTCTTCTGCTTTTTCCCTGACGGCTCCAGCTCCAGGAACCTGCCGAGGATTTTTCCCACGAAGGCCACCACCGGCCCCATCAGCAGCGCCATTCCCACGGTGGCGGGGAGAATGGGGCCGCCCATCAGGACAGACAGGAGAATAAATCCCGCGTCCCACAGCATCCGGACGGCAAAAAAGGGCAGCGGCACCTTATCGGCGACCAGCATGGGGGCTCCGTCGAAGGGCGCCACTCCCAGATCCACATTCATGTACAGGGCCGCGCACAGCACCATACCCAACAGGCTGACAATAAATATGACAAGCCGCAGGGGCTGCGCCTGAAAGAACCACTCCGGGAGCGCTCTCTGCCAGATCATCCGGCAGAAATCTGAGATGTAGCCGATCATTGTCATGTTCGCCAGCGTGCCTAACCCGATCAGCCTCCACTTCCAGATCAGGATGGGAATCAGCAGAACCAGATGCGTCAAAAGAGAGCAGGTTCCGAACTGGATCCCGGTCACATTGGACAGGGCCAGATTGAAAGCGGAACAGGAATCCGTTCCGTAGTCTACCTCGATCAGGAAAGAAAGAAAAAATCCCATGCCCACCACTCCGGCCAGCATGATTATGATTCTCCGCCACAGCTTCCCATTTCTTCGGCCGTTCTTTTTCATTGTGATTTCCTCCAAAAAAAATCAGTCCTTCCGCTCTTTCCCCCGGAAGGACTGAAAAAGCGTTCTGAAGTCCAATTTCGTATTCTATCATCCGCGCAATGGAAAATCAACGCTTTTTGGGGCTTTTTTGAATTAAAACCTCAGGCTCAGGCAGCTTAGGCCTCCGTCAATTTTGCGGTACTCCGAGGTGTCCACCAGGAGCACCTCATACCCTGCCTCCTCCACGATCCGGGCCACCTTCGGGAAGTTGGCCGGCACGATCACCTTGCCATTTACCCAGATGCAGTTTGCGGCATAGGCCTCCTCCTGAGGAATCTCGTATTTATTGTACTTTGCGAAATCCGGCTTGTCCACGAATTCGCCGGACACCAGCATATTATTGTTCTCGATATAGTTAACTCCTGTCTTCAGGTGCAGAACCTCCTTCAGCTCCACCTCAGAGCCGGTGAGACCGTACTTTTCCAGGATGGCGATGAACTGGCGGATGCCCTCCTCGTTTGTCCTTGCGGACCGTCCCACGTAGAAATGATCTCCCACCATCATCACGTCCCCACCCTCTAAGGTGCCGGGGGCCTTGATATACTCGATGCGGTCCTCGCTGTAAAACTGCTTGATCACCGGGATCATGGACTCCACCTCTTTCTTTCTGGAGGCCGCGCCGGGATTGGTGATGATGGCGCACCTCCGGGTCAGCACCGCCGTATCCTCCACAAAGCAGGAATCCGGGAAATTCTCATCCGCCTCCAGCACCGTCACCCGGACGCCGCAGCTCTTCAGCGCCTCGATGTAGGCGTCGTGCTGCTTCAAAGCCAGCTCGTAGTCCGGCTTTCCCAGCTCCGGAGCGGAGGTGATTCCCTCTGTGATTTTACTGCATGGTCTTTTTACAATTACATTCTGAAACATGATAGCCTCTCCTTTACAGTACCTTTGATAAGAATTCCCTCAACCGGGGATTTTGGGGATTTCCGAAAAATTCCTCCGGTGTATTTTCCTCCTTGATCACACCCTCGTCCACAAAGAGCACCTTCGTCCCCACCTCCCTCGCAAAGCCCATCTCATGGGTTACGATGACCATGGTCATGCCTTCGTCCGCCAGCTCCCGGATCAGATCCAGCACCTCTCCCACCATCTCCGGGTCCAGTGCGGAGGTGGGCTCGTCAAAGAGCATAACCTCCGGGTTCATGGCCAGCGCCCGGACGATGGCGATTCTCTGTTTCTGGCCGCCGGACAGCTTATTGGGGTATTCTCCCGCCTTATCCTCCAGGCCGATCCGTCTCAGAAGGCGCATGGCGTTTTCCTCCGCCTGGGCCTTCGTCTGGAGCTTCAGCCGCACCGGGGCGAAGGTGATGTTCCCCAGCACTGTCATATGGGGGAACAGATTGAAATGCTGAAATACCATTCCCATTTTCTGGCGCATCTTGTTGATATCATTCCGGGGATCCGTGATATCCACCCCGTCAAAGAGGATCTGGCCTCCCGTGGGCTCCTCCAGCAAATTCAGGCAGCGCAGGAAGGTGCTCTTCCCGGAGCCGCTGGGGCCGATCACCACGATCTTCTCGCCCTGATTGATGGAATAGTCGATACCGTTCAGCACCCGCAGACCATGAAACTCCTTCTTTAATCCTTTAACCTCGATCACCCTGCTTCAGCCTCCTCTCCAGTATACTTACGCCCCAGGACAGGAGCATGACACAGATAAAATAAACCAACGCGATGAAGAGCAGCGGCATCATAGCCGACATGGTACGGCTGCGCACCAGGTCGGAGGCCCGGGTCAGATCCACCACCGCGATATATCCCACGATGGAGGTCTCCTTCAGCACCGCGATTCCCTCGTTGCAAAGGGCCGGCAGAGCCGATTTGAATGCCTGGGGAAGAATAATATACAAAATCGTCGCGGGGGCGCCGACTCCCAGGGAGCGGCCCGCCTCCATCTGCCCCGCGTCCACAGAATTAATGCCGCCCCGGACCACCTCGGACACGTACGCGGCAGAGTTCATCCCCATGGCGATGCAGCAGACCACTATCTTGTTCGGGAAGCCCGCCATGATGACAAAGGCCATAATCAAAAGCTGAACCACCAGGGGCACTCCCCGCATTACCGCCACATACAGTGCCAGAATCTTGTCCACGATCCAGTAAATCCCATAAAACAGCTTTTGCGGCAAAGTCACCGGCTTACGTTTTTTCATCTGAGAATAGCCATAACGGATAATGGCGATAAGGATGCCCGCCACCAGGCCCACGATGAGGGATACGACAGTGATCAGCATCGTATTTTTGAATCCGGTGACGAACACCTTGTACCGGTCATCCCGAATAAAGGTCTTTTCAAATTCCGCTGAGAAATTTTCTATCCAACCCATTATTCTCTCCTTTCTTTCCCTTTTTCCTTGCGATAACGTATGAAAGCAGCGGCAGAAACGCTCTGCCGCCGCTCTGATTCATGTCCGCCCGGACTTCCGCTTATTCTGTTTCCGCTTCTGTCCCGGCTTCCTCATTGATGGCAGCCGCCTTCTCGCTGTGCTCCAGAATATACTGATCGATGGTGCCGTCCTCCTTCAGAGGAATGATCACCTCATTTACCTTCTCGATCAGCTCTGTCTCACCCTTTGCCGCTGCCGCCGCGTACTGCTCCAGTGTGGAGCTGCCGTCCTCATATACCGCCTCGAAGCATTTCAGCCCTTCGTTGATGGCGCAGAGGTTTTCCGCCAGAAGCTTGTCGCACACGATGGCCTGAACATCACCGGCGTTCAGTCCCATGGCGGCGATGGTCAGATCCTTATACTGCTGAACGGAGGCGCCGGTCCCGGCAAGCACTCCCATATTCACCTCATCGGACGCAAGGAAATCGCCTGTAGTCCCCAGATGCACACCAATCATGTATCCGGCAAGATCATTGATGGAGGTAACGGTGTCATCGTCCTCCTTGACCACGATATACTGGTAGGTATCGCAGTAGGGCTCGGAAAATTCCATAGACTCCGCCCGCTCCTCTGTGGCCGTGATGGCGGCAAGGGCCAGATCGGCCTCTCCGTTCTCCAGGTACATGGACAGGGAGTCGAAGGAGACATTGATGATCTCCAGCTCCACTCCAAGGCTCTCCGCGATGTCAGCGGCCACCTCCAGATCCGCTCCCACCACATTTTCTCCCTCCATGTACTCAAAGGGCGGCCATGCGGCGTCTGTGGCCACAATCAGTTTTCCTCTCTCCAGCACCCGGTCCAGCGCGCTCTGATCCTCGGCCAGACTGGTGAAGCCCGCGCACAGGCTGAGAGCAGTAACAAGGCTCAAACAGCAAACAATCATCTTTTTCATAATTATCCTCCTCAATTTCGCATCACTTGATGCATATTTATGCAATGATATTATACCGATACCCGCAAAAAATCAAGTGTTTTGTGGAGAAAATATTCATTTTTTTGCAATGATAAACCAGGTCGTCCCGTGCAGCTCCCCCTCCTCCAGCAATCGATCCGAGCACTTAAGCACCTGAAATCCACTCTGGCGCAGCAGCTCACATATGACCTTCGGGTCATGCACCACCTCCGTGATGTTTTCCTCAAACTGGAGCCTGCCCCTCTCATACACCGTGGTTTTCAGATTGATCACGCCCTCCCGGCTCCGGGTGATCAAAAACTGGGCCTTGATCTCATCGCTGAAATCCAGATCGATGGGTTCTCCCGGGGAGACCTCCTGCTCATTCAGAATATCGAAAATGAAATACCCGCCGTCATTCAGATAAGAGTAAACGTTTTGAAAAATCTGAGCCACATCCTTCAGAGCAATGATATGGTTCAGCGCGTCTCCCGTGCAGGTCACCAGATCAAAGCGTTTCCTTGGCCGGTACCGGATCATATCCGCCACCTCATAGCAAATCTCCGGGCAGCTCTTCCTGGCGATCCCGATCATTCCCTCGGAAAGATCCATGCCGCTTGCCTCGATCCCCCGCTCATGGAGGACCTCACACAGAATGCCGGTGCCGCAGGCCAGATCCAGGCTGCTTTTTACCCGCACCTGGTTTTGCTCCAGCCACACCAGCAGCTGTTCCCCGAAGGCCCGGGGAAAATAGTTCCAGCCAAACTCATTGTATACCTTGCAGAACGCGTCACTGTACATAGCCAACTCCTTCTTACGTCAAAACAGCAGGATCGCCCCGGACCCTGCCGTCTTTTTTTAATCTACCCGCTCCTTGCCCCAGAAAAACAGAGCCACGGTGCCGGGCCCCGTATGGCTGCCGATGGTGGTGCCGATGTCATTGATCTCCACCCGGCCGTTCAGCTTGGGGAAGCTCTCCTCCACCAGCTTCGCCACCTCCCTGGCGTCCTCCAGGCAGGCGGAGTGGCAAATATAGCATTTATCACAGTAGTCAAGCCCGTTCTCCGCGTTTTCCTTCATTCGGTCCACGATGGCCCGGATCACCTTGCGCTTTGTGCGCACCTTTGTGCGGGGGATCAGCTTTCCGTTCACATCCACATTCATCAAAGGGCAGATGCCAAGCAGGCCGCCGAAGGTGCCCACCGTCTTTGAGATCCGGCCTCCCTTGATGAAAAAGGTCAAATCCGAGGAGAAGAACCAGTGATGCAGCTTCCGCTTGTTGGCGTTGACCCACTGCTCCAGCTCCTCAATGGACATGCCCTGATCCCGCAGGTCCGCCAGCCGGTCCATGAGAAGGCCGTAGCCGGAGGAGGCGGCCAGGGAGTCCACGACGCAAATTTTCCGGTCCGGGTACCGCTCTTCCAGAGTCGCCTTCGCCAGAAGGGCGGAGTTCACCACATTGGTGATGCCGGAGGAGAGACTTACGTGGAGAATGTCCTTCCCCTCCTTCAGGAATGTCTCAAAATAGGTCTCAAACTCATCCGGGTTGATCTGGGAGGTGCTGGAATCGGCACCGTCCTTTAAGGCCTGGTAAAAATCCGGAAAGGAAATGGTCTTCCCCAGATCATCCGGGTACTCCTTCCCATTCAGGCTGTAGTGAAAGCAAATGTAATGAATCTCTCTTCTCTTGAAATGATCCTCGGAAAGATCCGCAGTGGAACAGCAGCTTAAAATATAGCTTCCCATAACTTCTCCTCTCTGTTTACTAAGAGCCATGTTTTCCAATTTTCAGCTTCTCATTTTATCACCCGGAGGAGTAAAAATCAATAGTTTACGAGGTTGACGAGGATCATGGCCGCGCCAAGAGCGGACAGCACCACCCCCGTGATCCGGTTCAGGCGGACCACCTCCGCCTTGTTGGCCCAAAGGGCGCCGATCCTCGCCCACAGGAAGGTGAAGAGGACGCAGCAGACGAAAAGGAAGGGATCCGGCAGTCCTCCGATGGCAAAATGGGTCAGGGAGCCGGTCAACGCGGTAAAGGCCATGATGAAGACACTGGTCCCCACCGCTGTTTTCAGCTCATAGCCCAGTACGCTGGTCAGCACCAGAAGAAGCATCATCCCTCCCCCCGCTCCGACGAAGCCGCAGATGTAGCCGATGGCCACGCCGCAGAGGAGGGACTGAACCAGCTTTGTCCTGGCGCTCTTTGCCGCCTGCTTTTCTTTCGTGGTCATCACCGGCTTTACGATAAATTTTATCCCAAGCAGCAGCGTCATCACCATGGAAAAATTGCCCATGGCCCTGTTGGGAAGGAGGGAGGCCACATAGCTTCCCACCATGGTGAACACCAGCACCGAGGCCAGCATGACCGTCCCGTTTTTGAGGTCCAGGTTTTTATTTTTGTGGTAGGTCCAGGCGGAAACGGCGGAGGCCAGCACATCGGAGGCCAGGGCGATTCCCACCGCCTGGTAGGCGGGCGTCCCTAGAAACGTCACCAGCATCGGGGTAATCACCGCCGCCGCGGACAGCCCCGCCAGCCCGGTCCCAAGCCCCGCGCCCATTCCGGCAAAAAAGCACACGATCATCTTGATTATCCAGCTCATCTTTCCTCACCCTTCTTTTCAGGATCCTTCTCTTCGATCTTTCAATTATAAAATCTAACTATAGCTTAATCCCTTCAGAAACGCAAGTCTTATTTCCGCCGTTCTCTCCTTTTCCGGCCTTCTCTTATTCTGTCAGCCTCTCATCCAGCTCCGCCTTCTTTTCCAGGAGCTCCTTTCCGCCGACGGCCTCCGCCTTCACCGCGGTTCCCTCCCCGTCCCGGGAGACGAAGAGATAAATCCGCTCCTCATTGGTTTTCGCTGTGCTGTTCATGTGGATACTGCCGTCCTCATCCAGGAGGAAGTACACGCTCTTTCCCTCCCAGAGCCAGCCGCCATTATCGTCCTTGGTAATGCCGATTGCCGCATATTCCTCCTCCCTCTTTCGCTCCTGGGCCAGCTCTTCGGCACTCGGTATATAGGAAATTCCCTCCGAGCACTGCTCCCGGATCTCCTCCTCATATACATCGGTGGAACGCCAGCTTCCGCCGTCCTCCTCCGCGATGTAAAATGATTTCAAATCATCCTGCTTCGGGCTTTCCGAAATGTCGTCCGCCGATTCCGTCTCAACGGACACCTCCTCTCCTTCACAGGAAAAAAGATAGCTTCCCTCCAGGGCCGCCTCCTCTCCTTCGTCAATGGCCACCGTCACCTCATCCGCGAAGGAGCCCGCGGCGCCGGAGATCAGATCGGAATTTTGGCTGTATTCCTCCTCCGTGGCTTCCCGGACGCCGACGGCGGCTCCGGTCTCGTCCCGGATCGTATAGACATCCACCTGCCCCTCCGGCATGCTGTAAATGGCAGATCCGCCCAGCTCCCGCTGCTCATCGATCAGATACCGCACCGTCTTTCCCTGATACATGATGGCGTCCTCCTCCAGATCATAGGTCACGCCATATTTTTCCAGCCAGGCCAGGCTCTCCTTAAACTGCTGCTTCTCGGCCCGCAGCTGTCTTTCGGCGTCCTCCTCCTCCGGGGCGGCATAGTAACGGTAGGTGGAGACTCCCTCCTCCGAGGTGATGCCCAGTGTGTGCGCGTGAGCCGCCAGGGGAAGCGCCGCTCCCCACAGACTGCCTGCCGCCAGAATTGCGAATATTTTTTTGTTTCTCATAAGATCAGCTCCTTTTCTGTTTTGTTTTTTGCTCCCTCATCCTATCGGAAGCATTTGGAGCTCTCATGAGTTTTCTGTGTGTTTTGTGTGTGATTTTCACCCGCCAAGCCGAAACCAGATCCGCACGCCCTCCCGGAAATTTTCCGCCCCCCAGAGGGCGCCGTGCTGCTCCAGAATCATCCGCACAATGTATAGGCCCAGGCCGCTGCCGCCGGACCGCCGGTTTCTGGAGTCCTCCACCCGGTAGAAGGCGTCAAACAGGCGGGGCAGGCTCTCCTCCGGGATATGGGCCCCCGTATTTTCGATGTAAAAGCAGAGCATCCCCTGCCTCTCCTCCATAAAGATCCGAATCTCAGACCGGGCGGGGGAATACCGGATGGCGTTCATCAGCAGATTTCGGAACACCTTCTCCATCATAGCTCCATCCGCGCTCCAGCTCAAATGGTCCGGCATCCGTACCAGAAGCTCCATCTCCTTTTCCTCCAAAAGCTCCATCATCCCGGCAATCTGGAGCCGTACCAGCTCCGGCAGATCGATAAGGTCCCGCTTCACCTCCCAGGCTCCCGACTCCATCCGGGAGACGGCCAGGATCTCCCGCACCATCCCCTCCATGGTATTGGTCACCTGGCAGCAGCGCTCCAGATAAAAGTCCCGGTCCCGGTAAGCCCCCAGTTTTTTCACCATCCCCTCCAGATGCCCCTTCAGGATGGTCACGGGGGTCTTCAGCTCATGGGAGGCCGCCGCGAAAAAGGCGGTGCGCTTTCGCTCCTCCTCCCGCTCCTTCTCCATATCGCTCTTTAACTGGTCATTGGCCCGCCGGAGATCCGCCAGGGCCCCGGAGAGGTTCTCCGACAGCTCATTGAGGCTTCTGGCCAGGACCCCCACCTCGTCGGTCCGGTTTTCCCGGCACTTCTCGTCAAACCGCAGAGCGGCCATCTTCCGGGAAATCCGGCTGAGCCTCACCATGGGCCTGGTCAGATAAAAGGAGGCCCCCAGGGCGCAGACCAGCGCGGCCAAAAAAGCGATGAGCAGGATCATGGGCAGGATCTCCCTCAGAATCTCCATGGTCTGGCTCACCGACTGCATGGTGCCCGCCACCAGCATGGTGTAATGCTCCCCGCCGATGGTCACCGGATACGTCTTGGCCGCCGTCTCCCCGGTATCTCCCCCGGCGCTGAGGACGGCCGCCGCCTCCGGGAGTACCAGACTTTCCTCATATTCCACCTGGTAACGCGATCCGGAGAAATCTTCCGCCACCGAGGCGCTGTCTTCCATCTCCAGGACACTGTCTTCCGTCTCCAGGGCGCTGTCTTCCGCCTCCTGGACGCTGTCTTCCGCCCCCAGGGCGCTGTCTTCCGCCCCCAGGACACTGTCTTCCGCCCCCAGGACGCTGTCTTCCGCCCCCAGGACACTGTCTTCCGCCTCCGGGGCGCTGTCAAGCTCCCCATCCTCTCCTTCCGAAGAGCAGGCCTCCGCCGCCCCTTCCGCGATCGGGGCCTCATCCCGGACCGCCTCCGCCGAGGGCACCTCCCGGACCATCACACCTGAAATCACCGCCCCCTCATCCCGGATCACGTCCACCGATGTCTCCGCCAGCTCCTCTGCCGAGATATACTCCGGAAATACGATATCCCCCGCCTCATCCAGCAATGTGACGCTGGCCTGATTGTTGGCGGAGAACAGATCCAGAAAATTCCGGGCCTCCTCCAGGGAGCCGTACCGCTCCAGCTCCTCCCCCATCTCCTCCGACACCAGGCGAAGATTTTCCTCCAGCTCATTGCGGTAGGTCTTCGGCAGAAAGCAGGCCACGCTGTAGTAGGTGATCATGCTGACCAGCAGCAGAAGCCCCGCCGTCAGCAGAAAAATCTTTGCCGTCAGGCTATCTCTTATCCTTTTCAATCCGGTATCCCACCCCTCTGACCGTCTTTATGTAATCCCCGTCCAGCTTTTTCCGCAAATTTTAGATATGGGTATCCACGATGCGCTCATCCCCGAAATAATCGAAGCCCCACACCTCATCCAGCAGGGTCTGCCTCGTAAACACCCGCCCCAGGTGCTCCAGAAAAACCCGAGTCAGCTCAAATTCCTTCTGGGTCAGCTCCACCTCCCGGTCCCCGAGAAAGACTCTCCGCTCCTCCCCGTCCAGCCGGAGGTCCCGGTAGCTCAAATACCGCTTTTCCTCCGGGACTGTGCCGCTTCTGCGCAGCACCGCCCGGATCTTGCACAGCAGCACCGGCATGTCAAAGGGCTTTGGGATATAGTCATCCACCAAAAGCTGAAAGCCCTTCACCTGATCCTCCACACTGTCTCTGGCCGTCACCATAATCACCGGCACCGAAGACTCCTGCCTCAGAAGCTCCAGCACCCCGAAGCCGTCCAGCTTCGGCAGCATCACATCCAGCAAAATGAGGTCCGGCCGGCACTGATGAAACCGGGCCATCCCCTGGATTCCATCCTCCGCCAGCCAAACCTCATAGCCTTCCTCCGTGAGGTAATTTTTCAGTACCTCCTGGATATCCGCGTCATCTTCAATCACTAAAATCCGAACCATGCGATTCCTCCACCTGTAACACATATTTTTCCCGCGAAGCCCGCGGCCTCCTATGGGCTTCGGGGCTATTCTATCACACTTCTATGTATTTTTGATGGAGAAGCCTTCTTTAATTCTTTTCCTGGAGCTGTACCCGGCGGATCGCCAAGGTGACGCTGAAGCAGGCCAGGGCAAAGACGGCCTGGATCAGCAGTCCCTTCCAGATCACACCCATGTTCTCACCGTTTAAGCTTCCGTAGTCCCCCAGTATCCCGTTGATCCTGGAGTACCAGTAGGTGGGAAGGAACTGGGCCGCCCGCCGGATGCCGCCGCCGAACATCTCCAGCGGCACAAACACTCCCCCCAGGAAACAGAAGCCCAGGGAAAATACATTGTTGACCCCGCTCAGGGAGGATGGGCTGTTTGACAAGGTTCCTCCCAGATACCCGACGGCCAGGGACACCACCATGCACGCGCCGCTGTTGAGCAGATAGTACCCCCGGTTCTGGCTGACGAAAATTCCCCCGCCGTACAGCGCCGCCTGTACCAGCAGGCAGAAGCTCCAGATCAAAAAGCCCACCAGGCAGAAGGCGCCCACCGCCGACAGATTCTGCCAGTAAAAGGGGACCGCCGAGCTCTGCATCCTGCGGCGCAGCTCCCGCTTCTTAAACTCCATGCTCACCTGTCCCATGCACATGGTGGCGGAGGACAGGAAGGCGTAGGGCAGATAGGCAAAATAATAATTATAGTTTTCCCGCTTTCCCTGGTTTCCGTTGAGATTCACCAGCTCCACCTCTCCCCTGGTTTCCCCCAGGGCCACCGCCCTTTCGCAGGCCTCCTCCCCGGAAAATCCCGCGGCGAGATAGACGCGGATCTGATTCAGCAGATTGTTGATCTGGGCGTCCAGATAATATCCCACGGCGGAGCCCGGGGCCGTCACGCTCTCCACAGACAGCTCCCCATCCTCCAGCCGCTCCCCGGTTTTCTCCGGCACGATCACCACATAGACCACATTCTCGTAGTACAGCTCCTCCTGTATCACCTGGTGATCATCCTCCAGCTCCACCAGCGTCTGGTCCCGCTCCATCACCTGCCGGAGCG
>CAZGRM010000063.1:0-15420 GCA_964528295.1 uncultured Lachnospiraceae bacterium | reverse complement strand
CGGTCCGCCAGCTTCACCAGGATGACCCGGATATCCTTCGCCATGGCCAGAAACATTTTTCGGAGATTTTCCGCCTGCACCTCCACCTTATCCGCGGAATAGGACAGCTGGGTCAGCTTCGTGACCCCGTCCACCAGCAGGGCCACCTCCGCGCCGAACTCCTGCTGGACCTGCTCCGTGCTCATGATGGTATCCTCCACCACGTCGTGGAGCAGACCGGCCACTATGGTCTCCTTGTCCAGCTCCAGGTCAGCCAGAATAATTGCCACGCAGAGGGGATGAATGATATAGGGCTCCCCCGACTTCCTCCTCTGCCCCCTGTGGGCCTCGTCGGCAATCCGGTAGGCTTTCTCTATCATAGAAATATCATCGGAGGGATGATATTTCCTCACGCTGGCTATCAGCTCCTGATACAGCACATCGGGGCTCGTAAAATCCTCCATCGTCTTCACGCTGGCATCGGCTTTTTTTATCTCATCGATTCTTTCCTGCTTCGTTCTCGTATCTATCGGCATTTGGCACCACCATCTCCGTCAGCTCTGTCTTTTTTGATTCACCTATTATTTTCCGTCGTAGCAGATCACTGATTCCACGTCGTAGCCCTTCAGCTTCTCCCGTCCCTTCAGCCCTGCCAGCTCCATCAGGAATACCACCTTCACGACCTCTCCGCCCAGCTCCTCGATCAGCTTGATGGCCGCCTCAATGGTGCCGCCTGTGGCGATCAGGTCGTCAATCACTACCACCTTCTGGCCCGGCTTCACCGCATCCTTATGGATCTCGATGGCGGCGGTTCCATACTCCAGCGCGTACTCCATGGAAACCGTCTCACAGGGAAGCTTTCCCTTTTTCCGCACGGGCACGAAAGCCTTATTCAGATTGTACGCCACCGGGACTCCGAAAATAAAGCCCCGGGACTCCGTTCCCGCCACCAGGTCAAAATCCAGTCCCTCCAGCTTCTCCTGGATCAAGTCAATGGACAGCCTAAGCCCCTCCGGATCCTGCAGGATGCTGGTCACATCCCTGAATATAATCCCCGGCTCCGGAAAATCCGGTATACTTCTTACGTATTCTTCAATCTTTTTCATTTTTCCCGCTCCTTTTGTTTTTTAATCATGCGGCAGTCTCCCGCCTTTGCGTATGTGGATTAGTATACCATTTTCCGCCAGGTTTCGCAACGCTTTTTACCGCCCCGTGATCCGGTGATACACCCAGAGCACCGCCGCGGCCGCCAGCAGGAAGGGTAAAAGCTTCCAGAGGATCGTAAACACGGTACCCAGGATCAAGAAAATCACGAAGATCACCAGGATCAAAGTCAGCCAGGTCCTCCAGGTGGCTCCCTGAACGTGGATCCTGGTATTGCCAAAGCGCATATCCCGGTAGGGCTCCTCGGCGCCTCCGTAGGTCCCATCCTCCTCCATATACACCGTCTCCTGGGAGTAGCCATCCTCCTCCTCGTCCCGCCTCTGGTCCACCTGCAGAATGGTCCTGGCGATGAGGCGGGGATCCCCCAGCTCCCGGAGCACCTGCTCCTCGCTCTTTCCCGACGCGATCTGCTCTTCCATATAATTCCAATAATAATTAATATTATCCGCCACCTCCGACTCGCTCAGCTCCCTGGCCAGTGAGCGGCGCAGCGTATCCAGAAATTCCTGTTTTGTCATATTGCTCCTTTCTCTCTTCGTCCCTGAGAAAAGCGGTTTGCTAGATAATTCTATAATATAACCTAAAGTACCGTATTTCGCAAGCCTATTTGCAATATATCAGCGGTTACTCCTCACCTGGACGCCGCCGGGCGGCGGAAGCGGCCGTACACCGGCTAAAGGGTGAGCCATCTCTATAAGCTACAGCTCAACCAGCCGGGGAAAAACCGCGCCGGGGGCTGGCTGAGCTGTAGCTTATATAAAACGCCGCCGCCGGTTTTTCCCTCCGGCAGCGGCAGACATACCAATCTTATTATTTTTTCTGCTTAGACAGTGTCTGAATTCCCTCGATCACCAGAACGATGGCCAGAAGGATCAGCAGAATGCCCAGGATTACCTGCGCATAGGGACCCCAGTCGGCTCCGCCCGCGGTAATCATGCCCAGCTGGTTCTTTACAGTCAGAGCCAGAGAGCAGATGGTCACCACGATCATGAAGGCCATGGGCAGCAGGAACATCTTATTGTTGCGTCCGATGTTGCCCAGCCAGGTAGCCACAGCCAGAAGGCCGATGCCGGCCAGCAGCTGGTTGGCCGCTCCGAACAGTCCCCAGATCTTTGAATAGCCGCTCATACCGAGAAGGATGCCCAGTACAACGGTGAGGATGGTGGCGAAGTAGGGATTTACCATAACCTTCTTCCAGCCCTCCTTCACATCCTTCGGCGTCTGTCCCGGCTCCAGCCAGAACTCCTGGAACATGAACCGCGCCAGACGGGTGGCTGTGTCCAGAGAGGTGAGACAGAACGCGGAATAAGTAAGGATCAGCAGCGTATACAGAACGTTCTCCGCTCCGGCAAGGCCCGGGATGGCGGCTACCATACCGGCGATTCCGCCCGCGAAAATGTCAGTGGCGCCGGCAGTATGGCCGATCTTTCTGGCGTAGCCGATGGCGCACAGCGTCAGCACAGCCAGCACACACTCCAGAAGCATTCCGCCGTAGGCGATGGGCTTCGCGTCCGTCTCCTTATCCAGCTGCTTGGAGGTGGTACCGGAGGAAACCAGTGAATGGAAACCTGAGATAGCGCCGCAGGCCACCGTGGTGAACAGTACCGGGAACAGATACTGGATCCCGTTTCCGTTGTCTACCGCAAAGCCGGCAAACGCGGGGAACAGCTCAGGATCGATGTCGGGATGAGCGCCCACAACACCCACCACCGCGACGATCAGCATCGCGTAGAGCAGGAAGGAGCTCAGGTAATCACGGGGCTGCAGCAAAATCCAGACCGGAGTGACGGAGGCGATGGCAATGTAAATACCCACAATCACCATCCAGGTGTTCGCGGTCAGATAAATCGGATGCCAGTTCATACCCACCGCCATGATCAGCACGATGGCCAGCACACCGATGACGGAGGCCACAGCCATGGGAGCATTCCGGCGGTATACCATGAAGCCAAACACGATGGCGATCAGAATGAACAGCAGGGATACCATAGCCACAGAGGCCTGGGAAGCGGAAGCGGCCTTGTCGATCACGCCGTCCTCCCCGACGGTGGCGCCGAAGGTGGAGGCAACGATGGACGCGAATGCGGCCACCACCAAAATCAAGGTCAGGTAAGAGAAAATGATGAACAGTCTCTTCGCCCGGC
This sequence comes from uncultured Lachnospiraceae bacterium, assembly GCA_964528295.1. Lineage (GTDB taxonomy): Bacteria > Bacillota > Clostridia > Lachnospirales > Lachnospiraceae > Choladousia. The sequence goes on along the minus strand of CAZGRM010000063.1, from coordinate 12,133 downwards.
GGCTCATGTTGGCGGAAATAACCTCGCCGATGGACTGGCCCTTGTGACGGAGGGAAGCGAACAACGCGCCGAAATCATGCACGCCGCCGAAGAAAATACCTCCCACCAGAATCCAGAGAGTTACAGGCAGCCATCCAAACATGGCGGCGCCGATGGGTCCGGTGATCGGGCCGGCACCGGCGATTGATGAAAAGTGATGTCCCATCAGAACAGGAGCCTTTGCGGGGACATAATCCACACCGTCCTCCATGGTATGGGCCGGTGTCTGCTCCTTGCTCTCACCTACGCCCCACTGCTTGCACAGCCATCCGCCGTAGCAGATATAGCCCACAACCAGCACGGCAATACAGATGATTAAAAGTACTAGTGAGTTCATGTCTTATTTCTCCCTTCTTTATTTTAGTACTTTTTTCAAAATTTTCGCGACACATCGTCCGGCTCCGTTGGTACTGATGCCGCCTCCTTCCGTGACCACCAGTGCGGCCCGGTAATCCATCCAGCCGTGCAGCGAAAAATGAAAACTTTTGTGTATGCGGCTCTTCCTCAATGCCTTTACGGCATCCTCGTCAGCCTGATCGCTGATGATCACCGCTGTAATGTAAGAATACATATGTCCCGGACCAATATTGGCCCGGCCCATGCCGTCCTCATAGGCAAAGCTCTTACACCGCTCATAGATCTCCGGTGTCAAATGGGGCACATTAAAGAGATACAGAAACTCCTCGCTGTCCGCCGACCACAGCTCCGCCTTCCTGGACATCACATACTTCTCCGCATGCTCAAAATAGTCGCACCGGGCCGCCAGATAATTGTCGGGATCCTCATTTCTCTCAATGTTATAGTAAGTTTGATAGCCCTTCAGAAGCTTATTCACAATCTCTTCCCGGCTCAAAACCATGCTCCACTCTCCTTCTCAAAATAAAACAGGCCGCCGCAAGCCAAGCTGCGGCGGCCTTCCAATTTTCTTTTGTGCTGAACCCCGTTGCTCACCCATGAAAATTAATTTTTTTCTAACTTTCTTAAATTTTCATAAATGAGATTCTATCACTATCCGACAAAAAATGCAAGCACTTTTGCGGTTTAACCTGAAAAAGTTGTCATTCCCCGTACAGAGTCTCATGAAGCCTCTCTATGGTGGCCTCAAAATCAGGCACCAGCATCTCGTTCTGGGAATAGTACAGATCATCGTAGGGGATCCGGTCCTCCTCCAGCTCAAAGCCGGTAAGCTGAGGCAGCATCGCCATCACGGAGAGCATCCGCAGCGCGCTGATATCATGCTCCACATCCAGCATGATCTTCCCGGCCAGGGCGGTGAGCTCCTCCCCTCCAAGCTCCTGGACGGAGGCGAAAATCTCCTTCAGCACGTCCCGCTGGCGCTGGGTCCTCTGGTAATCATTGTTTCCCACATAGCGGATCCTCATATAGGCCACGGCCTGATTGCCATTCAGCAGATAGTCCCCTCCGCAGGGCAGAAAATCCTCCTGGGCTCCCATGCTGTTCAGATAATTATTCAGCACCTCGCATTCCGCGTCGCTGATCTCCATCCGCACGCCGCCCACCGTATCCACGATCTCCGCCATTGTCTCAAAGTCCACCACGGCATAGTTGTCAATCTCCAGCTCGTAATTGTCCTCCAGCGTGGCAATCAGCGTGGAGGCTCCCCCCGCCGCATAGGCGTAATTCAGCTTGTGCGCGCCGTAGCCAGGGATATTCGCATACAAATCCCGCATAAATGAGGTGATATAAATCGTATTTTTCTCTGCGTTGATGGTGGCCAGAATCATCACGTCGGAATTGCCGTTCCAGCTGTCATCCCTGTGATCCGAACCGATCAGAAGCAGGTTATAGGTGCTCTTTCCATTGGGAAGAATCACCTGTCCCGTCTCCTCCTCCGCCGCCACCGGCAGTCTGCCCATCCCCATCATCACACAGACCAGGGCCGCCAGGAAAAAAACTCTCACCGCGGCTCTGATCCCATATCCGTCTGCTTTCATCGCGTATCCTCCTCGTACTCTATGGAACTTTTTGTCCTTTTTTTACTTCGGCTATTTTAATCCTTTCTTCCCGGAAAATCAATACCCATTCCGTCAAAACAGCCGGAGAGCTTCTCTCCGGCTGTCGCGCTTATTCCACCATAATCCGAATCTTTCCCAGCGCCTCGTTCAGCTTTTCCACCGCCTGCTCCAGGGTCTCGCCCTTTGTGATCACATGGCCGATCCGGTGAGGCCCCACATGGAACTTTTTCACCGGCTCCCCCACCTTGTGGTCAAACTGAATCTCATAGATATTCTCATCCGGCTCATTCCGGTTCTCAATGGAAGTGATCACCCCGTCCTTATCGCTGCGCAGCAGCATGCTGGCGTTGGGCACCGCGTGCTCCTGGGGAAACTCCACATCCTCCCCCAGGGCCGCCTGGATCAGCTTCTCATAGTAGTCAAACCCATAGTAGATGGACACCAGCTCCGCCAGACAGGTGGCGCCGGACCGGCCTCCCAGCTCCAGCACGTAGGTCTGTCCGTCCCGCAGAATGAAGTCCGCGTTGATGGCGCAGTTGTCTAATCCCATGGCCTCGATGGCCTTCTCCAGCTGAGCCTTCGCGTCGGCGATCACCTCCTCCGACAGCATATAGGGAGCGAAATGCCCGATGGGCACTCCCGTATCCCCGTGGAACACATAATCCCCATGGGGCAGAATGAACTTCACCTCGCCCCGGTACACAAAGGCCTGGGCGCCGAATTCCTCACCCTCGATGAACTCCTCCACAATGAAAAAGTCCGTCCTGGTGTTGGCCCGCACGACCTCCCTGGCCGCCTCAAACTCCTCCCTGGAATTCACCCGGATAATTCCCCTGCTGCCCGACGTGTCCACCGCCTTGAAAATCAGGGGGAAATTCAGCTCCTTCGTCTTCTCGTACACGTCCTCCTCAAAGGAGATCTCCCGGAACCGGGCCGTGCGCACCCCGTATTCCTCATATTTTTTCTTCATCCGGATCTTGTTGGAGGCGATCTTCGCCGCCTCAAAGCTGAGTCCCGTCAGCCCCAGCTCATCGCAGACCTTCCCGATGGTGATCACCGCCACGTCGGTGCCGGCAGTCACGATGCCGTCCACCTTCTCCTTCCTGGCCAGCTCCAGAACCTTCTCGTAGTCCACCGTATTCTCATAACAGACCTGATCCGCGATCTCAAATCCCGGATAATTGCCGGGGATGCTGACGGCGATCGTGTAGATGCCCATCTCCTTTGCCTTCTTTATCAGCGGAACCTGGTAGATACCGGCCCCCATGATCATCAGTTTCTTCATATATCCTCCTTTTATTCCCACAGGGTACTTCCGCAGATTTTCCCCGCTATTCTTTTTCCGGTGTCCCGAACTCGCCTTGCTCCGCTGGACGGACAGCCGCCCGGCTCTCGTATTGCTCCGCTGGACGGACAGCCTCTTGGCTCCTGTCTTGCTCCGCCGTACGAATCTCCGCCGCCCCGGTCTGATGCACGGAGCGCACCACAAACTGAGGATTCCGGCTCATTCCCAGGAAAATCCGGCCCACATACTCTCCGATCACTCCCATAAAGAACAGGTTCATACCGGAGAAAAAGCAGATGGTCACCATCATGGAGGGCCAGCCGATGTAGGTGGCGGGCCGCACAATCTTCAGGATAATCACGGCCACCGCCCCCACCAGCCCCAGCGCCGCAAAGATAAAACCAGTGTACATAGCCAGCTGGAGAGGCACAATGGAGAAGCCCATGATGTTGGACCAAAGCTTCAGAAGCTTTTTTAAATTGTAATTGGAGGTGCCCACCTCCCGCTCAAAATGCTGGATCGGCACGGAGCAGATATTCCTGGTGGTCCGCAGAAATAGCCCCTGGAGATGGGTGTAGGCACTCTTATACTCCACCGCGTAATCCCGGACAAACCTCTTGATCACCCAGAAGCTGGAGGTCTTCAGATCCTTGGGCTTTTTCAGAAGGATCCGGGCCGACAGGTAGTTGATATAGCTCCCAAAATTGCGGAATTTACTGTGCTTCTTCTGGGGATAGTACCCATACACGATGTCGTACCCCTCCTCAAATTTTTCCAGAAGATATTTTAATTGGGAAGGGTGGGTCTGCATATCGTCGTCCATAGCGATAAAGACATCCCCTCCCGCATAGTTCAGTCCCGCCAGCACCGCGTTGTGCTGCCCGGCGTTCTTGGCCAGCTCCACCACCCGCACACAGGGATAGTCCCGGACCAGGCCCTGGAGAGCCGCCATGGTCTCCCCTCCGTCCGGGGAGCAGTCGTCCACCAGCACAAACTCGTATTCCTTTTTATTCAGCTTTTCCATCTCCGCCATCGTCATCTCCACCACCTTTCGGATGGTCCGGGAGGAGCGATAGCAGGGAATAATGATTGAGTATAGCACTTTTTTTCTCTCCTGACTACGCTTTCTTGCGCGTTTTTCTGTTTCGGAAGCCTCTTACCAACAAAAGCAGCACAAACAATACCGCCGCCGAGGGCATGATCACCAGGGAGTACCTCACCCCGGGAATCTCATAGGTCAGCGTGATCTCATGCTCCCCCGCCGGAAGAGCCAGCCCCATGTACATGTAATTCGCCCGGAGAAGCTCCGCCTCCTGGCCGTCCACCAGGGCCGTCCAGCCCTTCTGGTAGGGAATGCTGAGCACCAGATACTTGTCCTCCTCCAGAGAGATGGTTCCGCTCACCTTATTTGTGTCCAGAGACACATTCTCCAGCACGTCCTCCTTCAGAGAATCCGTATAGCTCTCCAGGTTCGTCATGGGCTGGCAGTAGAGCTCCAGGGAATCAAACTTGATCTCCCCGGCCCGGTCAAACTTGACAGTGCAGGTGGTGACCGCCTCCTGGCTGTAGCCCAGGTTAAACACGTAATCCGGCTGCCCCGTTCCGTACTTATCGTCGTCGGAACGGAATTTGTAGCCCATCTTTCCCGCCTCCGTCTTGAAGGTCAGGTTGATGGGACTCTCCGACATATCCCCCTCCAGCACCGCGTTTTTCAGCACCAGGTAGGTCTCTGAGTTGGGGATTCCCTGGAAGGTGATGGTTAGGGTATAGTCGTCGGAGGTCTCCTCCTCATCCTCCTCCACATCGGACAGGCCGTTCTCAGCCGCCGAGGAGTCCGCCTCCCCGCTGTCCTGTCCGTTCTCAGACGCCAGGTCCTCTTCCTCGGTCTCCGGCTCCCCGGCCCGCATCCCTTCCTGAGTAAACCGCAGATCATTTTCCTCCACGGAGAGAATCTCCAGCGGGGTCAGGGTGGTCTCGATCCCCTCCTTCCCCTGGCTCTCCACATTTTCCAGCATCACCCGCTGCATCAGAACCTCCTGACGCTGGGGCACATCGTACTCCTCCAGCTCCTCCCGGGAGATGGCCTCACGGTAGGTGTAGCCCAGGGGCAGCGCGTATTTATTTTCAGTAACCGTGGTTTTCTTTCCGCCCACCTCCGTCTTCAGCGCCTCCTCGTATCCGTAGGGCAAAGGCCTGGTGGGCGTCTTGTAGTAGGCGTAGTATTTCACGCTGGCCAGGGCATTCAGGAAGGCCCGGTTGCTCAGTCCCAGCAGCTGGGTCACGCTGTAGCCCGTCCCTCCCATGGCCTCCAGATACTCCGAAATCACCCCGTTGAAGGTGCTGTTAAACATGTAGATACTGTTGTAGTCCAGGATCAGGGAGGAGGAGCAGGTGTCGTAGTCCAGCTTCGGCACTCCCACCCGGTAAAAGCTGTCGTCCTCCAGCTCGGCCACGGCCCGCAGGGGTGAATTTTCCGCCTCCTTTTTGGCTCCTCCCCATTTGGCGTACTCCGACACCACGTTGGCGGAGCTGAAAAGCACGTGGGAATTCACAAACACCATGGCGAAGGTCAGCAGAAGCAGCACGCACTCCTTCGACAGATATTTCACCCACCTTGCCCGCTCCTGACACACAAAGAGCCCCGCGAGGGTGATGGCCAGGCAGACGAAGGCAATCCGGGTGGGCCAGTTCTGGGAATTTCCAAAGAAGGCCAGATAGCCGTAGACAGCCGCCGCCCCGGCGCAGATCAGCTTTTCTCTCTTTCCCAGCCGCCAAAGCTCCGGCAGAGTGTCCGCCACAATATAGGCTGTCAGCAGAGCGATCATAAAGCACCACCGGTTCGATATGGAGCTGAAGCCGTTCAGCACAAAGCCGCTTAAAGGCAGCGCCATCATCACCGCCGCGATGACGGAGAGAATTTTCAACTCCTTTCTCCCCTTTTGGGCGAAGAGATACACGATGGCCACAAAGGAGATGGGCAGATATCCCAGCTTCAGCCACTCCCCGGGCGAGTGGGAGGTGGTGAGAAAGCTCATAAAGCATCTCAGAATCCACTCCGAGGTATAGTAAAACAGAGACGGTGTCTTGATCACGGCGGCGCCGTTTCTCCCGGATCCCACGTAGAGCCCGAAGGTGGTGACCAGCACGATGCAGGACATGGCCACTCCCAGCAGATAGGAGCCGCAGATCGTCAGGCCTTTAAGGAAAAAGCTTTTGACCGTCCGGCCTTCCTTCTGGCAGAAAAACCGTACCAGAAAATAAATTCCCATCCCGAAGGTACACATATATAGGAAATAATAATTGCTGAACAGGGCCAGCGCCACAAAAATGGTACAGAGATACCACCGCTTCCCGCGCAGAATCTCCTCCATGGAGATGATCAGCAGAGGAAACAGGATCATGGGAATCATAAACATGGTATGCCTGGCCCCTCCAAAGTAGGAAAAGCCGCAGAACACATACACACAGCTGGCGATGAAGGTAGTGAAATAATCCTTTTTAAAATAGAAGCAAAAGACAGATATGGAAATCCCCGCCAGATAAAACCGCAGCACCACCAGCAGCGTGTAGGTGAACTCCACCTTCTCCGGGCCGAACAGGGCAAACAGGAAATAAAGGGGTTCCAGGCTGTAGGTCACCTCTCCCCCCAGCCCCATGCGAAAATCATACATGGGCAGCTCAAAATTGCCGGAAACCAGAGAGCTCGCCAGCTCCCGGATATATCTGGCAAAATAGACGGCCCTGGGATAATACTGGGAAATCCCGTCCGCCTTCCACAGAAGGGACCGCCCGGTGCGGATGAAATCCAGGAAGGATATGGCCAGCAGCAGCGCGAAGGCCACCGTAAAAAGCAGGAAGTAGACCGCGGTCTTGTGCCTCACCTTCTCCCGGAAATAGCGGGCAAAGGTCCTCCAGCACCACTGAAACAGGCAAAAGCCCCCAAGGAGAAGGTAGGTCAGAGCCAGCAGCGCCAAGGCGGCCAGCAGCACGGTCCATACTCCCGGCTCCTTCAGAAGGCCTCTGGCACAGAGGGTGTAGAGCAAAATCACAGAGGCGGGAAACACCAGCCCCAGCGTGTCCAGGATCAGACGGATCCCCCGGAATCTGGGTGTCAGATCAGAGATCCCCTCGCTGACGCTGTAGAGCAGGTAAATCAAAAACCCGGAGGCCGCCACCCGGCAGAGGCTCTGAAGAGGCGTACGGTACAGGGCCAGAGAAATCAAAGTCACCGCCCCGGCCGCGGCCGCCGGCTTCCACTGAAAGCCCGGCTTTTTCTCCTCGATCCAGATGCCAAACAGGAAATAAGCAAAGTAAGGAAGGACCGGCACCGCCTGCTGCTGGCTGGCCCCCACCAGGGCCCCCGTCAGGGCGTAGGCCTCCCCCTTCGCCTCCAGAAGGGCCAGACACGCGAACACCGCGGCCCCGGCCAGCAGCCGCCCGGGCCGGCCGGCAGCCGCCCGCAGGGGCTCATAAAAAACAGACGCGAGAAGCAGGGTCAGCGCCATGGAAAAGAAGATGGCGGCGCTCCCCGGTATCTCGATCATCGTCAGGACGGCGGAAAAGCTGTAGCTCACCGGCAGCCCCAGACGGATCACCATCTGGGCCAGGGCCAGCAGGAAATAGCAGCCCAGGCACAGCAGCGCCCATTTCCGCAGCTCGGTCTTTCCCCGCTCCGGGCTCTTCTGCCGGACCAGCCGCTCAAAACAGTAGCCGGCGCAAAAGAAAAATCCGGGCACAAATACCAGGTAGAGCAGCATGTTAATCCCGTTCACCAGCCTGAGCTGCTCCGTCTCCCCGATAAAGACCTGCATCGTCAAAAAAATAAAATAACAGCCAAACAGAAGAACCCTCATTTCCCGGTCACAGCGGTTCTGCCTGACTACCGTCACTTTCTTCATCCTGCCAAATCCTTTCTATTCTTAACATATCACTTTGAGAATCCAAGCATTGAATGCACCTATTTTATCAAATTTCCCGCAGTTTGTACAGGCTTAAGAAAAAATTACATTTTAGAAATTTGACATTTTATTGACATTGTTTCGTAATAATTATATAATTTACGTAACAATTTTAAAAAGGAGGTTTTCCATTTCATGAAAAAAAAGAAGAAGCTGCTGCTGGCTGTTTTATTCGCGTTTGCGGCTTCCCTGCTGTTCTGCGGGACCTCACTGGCCAAGAGCTACACGCCCTCCCGGGCCACCGGTCTGAAGGCCACGGCCGGAGAATCCCAGGTGAAGCTCACCTGGAAGAAGGCGTCCGGCGCCACCGGATACGAGGTTTACATGAAAACAGGCTCTACCGGAACCTACAAAAAAATTGTCACCATCAACACCACCTCTTATACAAAGAAGAGTCTGGTTAACAACAAAACCTACTACTTTAAAATCCGCAGCATTTGTTCCACCGGGAAGAAGAAGTATTACAGTACCTCCTATTCCGCCGCGGTAAAGGCCACCCCCAAGGTGAAGGCCCCCGCCACGCCCTCGAACTTTCGCTGCTATCAGTCAGGGAACGGCAAAGCCTATCTGTCCTGGAACAAGGTTTCCAACGCCACCGGCTACGCCATTTACAAGTACAATTCCTCCACAAAGAAGTATGTGCTCCTGAAAAAGGCCACTGGCACCTCCTATACCGTGTCCGGCCTGAAAAATGGGACTACCCACTATTTCAAAATCAGGGCCTACCGCACGGTGAAGGGTGTTACCCGGTACAGTACCAAGTATTCCTCCCCGGTGGCGGTAAAGCCCCAGGCGCTGACCACGGCGGTGGCGGCCATCCATCCGATCTGGTACAAGGCCACCGTGAACAAAACTGTCACGGCCAGCCCCGCGGATTCCTCCAGCAAAAAGCAGACCGTGAAGAAGGGGACGAGCGTGACGGTGGTGTCCTACGGTTCCACCTGCAAGGTAAAGCTGTCCAGCGGCCAGCAGGTCTACATCAAGCTGTCCTACCTGACGCTTACCTCCACGATCTATACCACAAAGTCCTACAGCACTCAGGCCAAGAAGGACTTCCCCAACCTGAACGGTTACTCCAGTACCACCAAGTATTTGATCTGGGTCAGCACCTACACCCAGGAGTACTGTCTCTATACCGGCTCCCGCAACAACTGGAAGCTGGTACGCACGGCCAAGATCGCCACCGGAAAGGCATCCAACCCCACGGCGGCCCGGATCTGCAAGATCACAAAGAAGGAGGAGAAGTGGACCTACAGCAACGGCACCTACCAGGCGCCCATCGTCTATTTCTATTATGAAAACGCCTTCCACTCCAGGCTGCACTGGCCTGACGGCAGGATAGCGGACGCCACCATCGGAAAACCGGTATCCTCCGGCTGCATCCGAATGTACGACGAGGATGTCCAGTACATCTATGACAACTGCCCTGTGGGTACCACCGTCGTAATCTACTAAATACAAAATGCCCGCCCGGAAAGCATCCGCTTTTTGGGCAGGCGTTTTTTCTATCTCTTTTCCTTTTTTTCTATCCGATGTGCAGCAGTCTCACCGCAATCTGGAAATAAATAATCAGGGACACCGCGTCCACGATGGTGGTGATGAAGGGACTGGCCATCACGGCCGGGTCAAATCCCACCCGCTTCGCCAAAATCGGCAGCGTACAGCCCACCAGCTTCGCCACAAATACGGTCACTACCAGGGTCAGACACACCACCAGGGCCACCTCCATGGTCACCCGGTCAAGAAGCAGCAGCTTCACAAAATTCAGCGCCGCCAAAGTGACGCCGCAGAGCACTCCCACCCGGGCCTCCTTCCAGATCACGCGGAAAATATCGCCAAACTCCAGCTCTCCCAGGGAAATGCTTCGAATGATGGTCACCGACGCCTGTCCTCCCGCGTTTCCTCCGGTATCCATGAACATGGGAATATAGGCCGTCAGTACCGCATAGGCCACCAGTGCCTCCTCGTAGCCAGTGATGATTCTGCCGGTAAAGGTGGCGGAAATCATCAGCAGCAGCAGCCAGGGGATCCTCTTTTTCCAGGTCTCAAACACGGTAGTCTTCATATAGGGCTTATCGGTGGGCGTAATGGCCGCCATCATCTCGATATCCTCCGTGGCCTCCTGCTCGATGATATCCATCACGTCATCCACCGTGATGATACCCACCAGGCGGTTCTCACTGTCCACCACCGGCATCGCGTCAAAGTCGTACTTCTGGAACTGTCTGGCCACCTGCTCCTGGTCCATCATGGTGTTGATGGTAATGACATTCTCCTCCATCAAATCACCGATCCGATCCTCCCCGTCGCTGAGCAGCAGCATCCTCAGGGAGATGGTGCCCCGGATCTTCCGGTGCTGGCCAATCACGTAGCAGGTATTAATGGTCTCCTTGTCGATCCCCACCCGGCGGATCCGGTCGATGGCCTCCGTCACGGTCTGATTCTCCTTCAGGTCCACAAACTCCACCGTCATGATGCTTCCGGCGGAGTCCTCCGGATATTGCAGCAAATGATTGATATCCCGCCTGGTTTCCGGCGTTGTCTGAGCCAGAAGGCGCTTCACCACGTTGGCCGGCATCTCCTCCATCAGGTCCGCCGCGTCATCCGCGAACAGATTCTCAATGATGTTGGCCGCCTCCCGGTCCGTCAAAGAGGTGATGATCATCTGCTCCACCTCAATGGGAAGGAAGGAAAACACATCGGCAGCGATGGACTTGGGCAGTACCCGGAATACCTTGATCAGCTCCGGCGCCGGAAGCTCCAGCTCCTCCAGAAGGGCCGCGATATCCGCCTCGTTCATCTCCATAATCTCGCTGCGAATCTTGGCGTACTGCTTATGTTCTACATACTCCTGAATCTTCTCTATCTCTAACATAGCAAGCCTCCTCATATTCTGTTGTAATTTTTATGCCGGGCTCAGGCCCAGGAACGTCGGACGCACTGTGTGCGCTACTTCGCTTCTTCATAAAAACCACCACCTTTCGCCTGATATATTAGAGTATTCCCTTTCTCCGGCGGCTAAGCCTTCCCTCTCTTTAGGAAGGATTCTCTCCCTCTATTAATAAGAAGAAACGCCAACCAGCCGCACAAAGCTCCGGTCAAAGCTCCGCAGATGACATCTGAGGGATAATGAATGCCGATATACAGCCTGGAAAAAGCCATCAAAAACGCCAGCACCACCGGAATCCACCTGACCCGGTCCCAAATCCCTCTCAGCATAAGACAGATGGCCGTGGCCGCGGCAAAGGAGCTGCCCGCATGACCCGAGGGGAAGGAAAAATCTGTGGCTTTTTTCGTCAGCAGAGTCAACCCCTCCACCACCTCGTAGGGCCTGGTCCTGGAAAACAGATGCTTCAGCAGACCATTATTCAGCAGCAGGGAAAATACCAGAGCCAAAATCCCCGCCGCGCCGGCCCATCTCGTTCTCTTAAAACACAGCAGCGCCAGCGAACAGAGAATCCACATCAAGCCCAGTCCCCCCAGCTTCGTATATGCCACCATGATCGGTGACAGCCAGTCCGCTCTCAGGTTCTCCTGGATCCAGAGAAGGATATTCCCATCCAGTGTCAGTAAGGTCTCTACCATATATTATCCTCCAGATATATAACGCTATTCTTTACGTCCTGTTCATTGTAGCGCAGAAGACGCCATTTCGCAAGGGAAATTTTCCCGCCAGAAAAGAAAATGCCCGGCATACCCGGGCATAAAAAAAGCACGAGACGGGATTCGAACCCGCGACCCTCGCCTTGGCAAGGCGATACTCCACCACTGAGCCACTCGTGCGTACTTCTTATTCTCTTTTCTGTATGACCTTGTCATACGAAAGCACGAGACGGGATTCGAACCCGCGACCCTCGCCTTGGCAAGGCGATACT
>CAZGRM010000062.1:0-15679 GCA_964528295.1 uncultured Lachnospiraceae bacterium | reverse complement strand
ATGCGCTTTTAGTGGAAAAGGCAAAGGAAGGAAAACGTGTGGTGCGCTTAAAGGGCGGCGATCCGTTCCTGTTCGGACGCGGCGGCGAGGAACTGGAGCTTCTTGTCAGAGAGGGGATTCCGTTTGAAATTGTGCCGGGCGTAACATCGGCGATCGCTGTTCCGGCCTATCAGGGAATTCCGGTGACCCACCGGGATTTCTGCTCCTCCCTTCATATTATTACGGGGCACAAGCGGCAGGGCAGGGAGTACGATATTGACTTTGAGGCCCTGGTGCGGACCAGGGGGACACTGGTGTTTTTGATGGGAGTGTCCGCACTGGGGGACATCTGCCGGGGGCTTCTGGAGGCGGGAATGGACCCGGAGATGCCGGCGGCCTTGCTGTCCCGGGGCACCACGGCGGCCCAGCGGCGGATCGTGGACACCGTGGCCGGCCTGGAGCAGGCAGTGCGAAGGCAGGGGGCCGTCACCCCGGCCATCATTGTAGTGGGGCAGGTGTGCCGCCTGGCGGAGGAGTTTGCCTGGGTGGAGAAGCTGCCTCTGGGGGGTGTGAAGGTGGCGGTGACCCGGCCCAGAGAGCTGGCGGGCACCACCTCGGAGAAGCTGCGCCGGATGGGGGCGGAGGTGCTGGAGATTCCGGCCATCCGTACCGTGCCGAGAAGCGGGAGCCGGGAGCTTGGGGAGGCGCTGGAGCGGCTGAGCCAGTTCCAGTGGATCGTATTTACCAGCCCCGCCGGAGTGAGGATCTTTTTTGAGGAGCTGACCAGGCGGCGGATGGATCTGAGGGTCCTGGCCGGTGCCAGGATCGCGGTGATCGGCAGCGGCTCCGCCAGGGAGCTGGAGAAGCGCGGGCTGTACGCGGACCTGATGCCGGAGATCTTTGACGGGGAGCATCTGGGAGAAGCGCTGGCCGGGGCCTGCCATCCGGGAGACCGGGTGCTGATCCCCCGGGCGGCCCTGGGAAACCGGGAGCTGACCGGGGCCCTGGAGCAGGTGCCGGGGCTGATCCTGGAGGATATTCCCACCTACGACACGGTCTATGGGATGGAAGATGATTCCTGCTATAGGGAGGAAGAGCGGCGGCATATGCCGGCGGTGGATATCCGGGCGGAGATGGAGAGCGGCGGTGTGGACTACGTGCTGTTTACCAGCGCCTCCACGGTGAAGGGCTTCGCGGCGGCGGTGGGGGATCTGGATGTCTCCCAGGTGAAGGCCATCTGTATCGGCAGACAGACCCGGGAGGCGGCGGACGCCCTGGGGATGCGGACCTGGACGGCGGAGAAGGCCACCATTGACAGCCTGATCGGGAAGCTGGTGGAGGTACATAGGGGAGCTGGTGATCCGCGCCGGTAAGGCAGAGCGAAGAATGGGAGAATGTCGGAGATACAGCGGCTGGCGCTGTTGAAACGATAAGGCGGAATGCTGAAAGGAGACAAATCATGGATATGGCGATTCGGCCGAGAAGGTTGAGAAATGGAGAATTACTGAGAAGGATGGTGCGGGAGACCAGAATGGATCCCTCCTCCCTGATTTATCCCATGTTTGTGAAGGAGGGGGAAAATCAGGCGGAGGAGATCCCCACCATGCCGGGCCAGTACCGCTACACGGTGGACCGGATGGGGGAGAAGCTGGAGCAGCTTTTGGACGCGGGAGTGACCAGCGTGATGCTTTTTGGCATTCCGGGACAGAAGGACGAGGTGGGAAGCGGAGCCTGGGATGAGAACGGCATCATCCAGCGGGCGCTGCGGAAGCTGAAAAAGGAATACAGAAATGAATTGTACGCCATCACCGATGTGTGTATGTGCGAATATACCTCCCACGGGCACTGCGGAATGCTCTGCGGCTGTGAGGTGGACAATGACAAAACGCTGGAGCTGCTGTCCCGGACCGCCCTCTCCCATGTGGAGGCCGGGGCGGATATGGTGGCGCCCTCCGATATGATGGACGGCCGGGTGCGGGCCATCCGGGAGACGTTGGACGGGGCCGGTCATGTGACCACGCCCATCATGTCCTATGCGGTGAAGTACGCCTCCGGCTTTTACGGCCCCTTCCGGGACGCGGCAGGCTCCGCTCCCTCCTTTGGGGACAGAAAGGGCTACCAGATGGATTATCACAACAGCCGGGAGGGGATCAAGGAAGCCCTGCTGGATGTGCGGGAGGGGGCGGACATCGTGATGGTGAAGCCCGCCATGTCCTATTTGGATCTGGTGACCCGGGTGAAGGAGGCGGTGAAGGTTCCGGTGGCGGCCTACAGCGTCAGCGGGGAGTATGCCATGATCAAGGCGGGAGCGGCCCTCGGGTACATTGAAGAGGAAAAGATCATCTGTGAGACGGCGGTGGCCGCCTACCGGGCCGGCTGTGATATTTACCTGACCTACTATGCGGAGGAGATCGCAAAATTTATGAGGGAAGGGCGGATCGGCTGAGTAGGCCCTTCCGGTGAGGGATACCTATTTGACAGAAGGAGAGAGGAACATGTGAGCTGTTCACTCATCCGGCCGAAGAAATAACCTTTAAATATACGATACAAGGAGATGGATACAATGACAAGATCAGAATCATTATTTGAGCGGGCCTGCAAGGTGATTCCGGGAGGGGTCAACAGCCCGGTCCGGGCCTTTGGTTCCGTGGGGGAGGTTCCCCGGTTTATCCAGGCGGCGGACGGTACCCACATGACGGACGCGGACGGGAAGGTGTACCTGGACTTTGTTGGTTCCTGGGGGCCGATGATTTTGGGACATAATCATCCGGCGGTGCGGGAGGCGGTGCTTTTGGCCTGTGAGAGGGGGCTGAGCTACGGCGCGGCCACGGAGTATGAGGTGCGGATGGCGGAGCTGATCTGCTCCTCCGTGCGGAATGTGGAGATGGTGCGCATGGTGAACTCCGGCACCGAGGCGGTGATGAGCGCCATCCGGGCGGCCAGAGGCTACACCGGCCGGGAAAAGATCGTGAAATTCATGGGCTGCTACCACGGCCATTCCGACGCGCTGCTGGTGCAGGCGGGCTCCGGCGTCATGACAGCGGGAGTTCCGGATAGCGCCGGTGTCCCCGCTGGCTGCACAAAGGATACCCTGTCGGCGGTTTACAATGATCTGGAGTCTGTAAAAGCTCTGTTTTCCCAGTTTCCCCGGGAGATTGCCGCAGTGATCGTGGAGCCGGTGGCGGCCAATATGGGGGTAGTGGCTCCGAAGCACGGCTTTCTGGAGGGGCTGAGAGGTCTCTGCACGGAGTACGGAGCGGTGCTGATCTTTGACGAGGTGATCACCGGCTTCCGGCTGGGCTTTGAGGGAGCCCAGGGATATTACGGCGTGGACGCGGATCTGGTGACCTACGGGAAGATCATCGGCGCGGGGATGCCTGTGGGAGCTTACGGCGGCAGAAGAGAGATCATGTCCATGGTGGCTCCCTCCGGTCCTGTCTACCAGGCCGGGACCCTGAGCGGAAATCCGGTGGCCATGCAGGCCGGGATGGCCCAGCTCACCATTTTGAGAGATCATCCTGAGATCTATACGGAGCTGAACGAAAAGGGAGACTGGTTCTACGGGGAGCTGGCAAAGCTGGCGGAGGGAGAGCGCGGATACCATGTGAATCACGTGGGTTCCCTGGGCTGTCTCTTCTTCACCCGGGAGCCGGTGGTGGACTATGCCTCCGCCAAGACCTCCGACACCGGGGCCTTCGCGGACTGGTTCCGGCATATGCTCCATGCGGGCTATTACTTTGCCCCCTCCCAGTTTGAGGCCATATTCCTGTCGGCGGCCCATTCCAGAGAGGAGCTGCGGGGCGTGCTGGAGGAAGCAGGGAAGTGTTTGCCGGGGCGGTAGAATATTCGGAAAGCGGGAGGCGAGAAGGGATGATGCATGTAGTTACGGGCGGCAGCGGCAGCGGGAAATCCGCCTATGCGGAAGGGCTGGTGCTGGCCGCCGGAGAGAGGCGGCGCGTTTACATCGCCACGATGCGGCCCTTCGGAGAGGAGGGACGGCGGCGGGTGGAACGCCACCGGAGAATGCGGGAACAGAAGCGGTTTGAGACCGTCGAATGCTACACCGGCCTTGCGAAGCTTCACCTTTCCCCGGAAAAGCCGATCCCGCCAAAGTTCTCAGAAGGCCTGCCGCCGGACGGGATCGTGCCCTGCCGCGAGGTGGAGGGGGAACATCCCCTCGGCGTACAGGAGAAGCCGGTGGTCCTGCTGGAGTGTGTGTCCAATCTGACTGCCAATGAGATGTACGAGGAAGAGGGGGCCGGGGACGGCACCGTAGAGGCGGTGGTGGCGGGGATCCGGGGCCTGAGGGAGCAGGCCTCCCTTCTGGTGGTGGTGACCAACGAGGTGTTTTCCGACGGACTGCCCTATGACCCCTCCACCATGGAGTATCTGAGGCGTCTGGGCCGAATCAACCAGGAGCTGGCAAAGCTGGCGGACTGTGTGACAGAGGTCGTCTACGGGATCCCTGTGCGGGTGAAATAGAAGATGGGAGAGTGAGAGCATGATTCGTTTACGTCCTTATAAAGACAGCGACGCCCCGGCTCTGATAAAATGGAACTCAGATGAGCGGGTCATGGCAAAATGCTTTGTGGATCATCTGAGGTATCCCCTGACGCCGGAGCAGTGCGGGGCATACCGGGAAAAGCATGAGAAAGAGGAGAGAAGCTGGCTCCTTACCGCGTTGGATGAGGAGTATCGCACGGTGGGTCACCTCATGGTCTGCCTGATTCCGGAGGAAAATAGAATTCATCTCGGACATGTCATGGTGGATCCGGCACTGCGGGGGCATGGACTGGGAAAAGAGATGATGAGGGCCGCGCTGAAGTATGCTTTTTTCGTGATGGGGGCGGAGCGGGTAACACTCAGCGTCTTTGAGGACAATGAGCCGGCCCGGCGCTGCTATCTGTCGGCGGGGTTTCGGGAGAGGGGCTATGAGCCGGCTCGCTTTACTTATAAAGAAGAAAAATGGGGTGTTTATTTCATGGAGATTCCAAGAAAGGATTTTCTGGACCATGAATATGGAGCTGATTTTGGCCTATGACAGTCCCATGGGGACGCCTGTTTCTATGAAATGAGATTGATAAAACGCGGCAATTCCACTTGGCGGGATCTCCCGGAGTGGAAGATAAAGGAGAGAGCTTATGAAGCGATTGATAAACAGCTTTGGCATTGCGTTTTCCATGTATTCCAGGATTCCCATGCCCCGCTGCGACTGGACGGATGAAAATATGAAGTATGTCATGTGCTTCTTTCCCTGGATCGGGGCGGTGATCGGAGGGCTCTGCGCGGGCTGGTATAATCTGGCCCTGTGGCTGAATATGAATACGCCTCTGCGGGTGATCGGAATGATGGTGATTTCCGCGCTGGTCACAGGCGGCATCCATCTGGACGGGATGCTGGATACGGCGGACGCCCTGAGCTCCTGGCGGCCCATGGAACGGCGGATTGAGATTCTGAAGGATTCCCATGCGGGAGCCTTCGCCATCATCACCTGCGCGGTCTATTTCTTCCTGCTGTACGGAGTGACAGACAGCATTGGGGGAGCCATACTTCCGGTGTACGGCTGCTGCTTCTTCCTGTCCCGGTCCCTCAGCGGCCTTTCGGTGGTCACCTTTCCGAAAATGAAGAAGGAGGGAACGGTGGCGGATTTTTCAAAAAAGGCGGAGACAAAGAAAATCCGGGTGACGCTGGCGGTGTATCTGACGGGGGTGTCCCTGCTGATGCTTTGGCTGAATCCTCTTTATGGCGCTGCCGGGGTCTGCGGAGGGCTTCTGACCTTCGCCTATTACTACCGGATGTCCCTGAAAAACTTCGGGGGGATCAACGGCGATCTGGCCGGCTGGTTTCTGTCCGTCTGTGAGCTGGTCATGCCCCTGTGCATGGTGGCTGCGGATTTGGCGGCGGGAAAGCTCTGACCGCGGAAGCGCAGTGCGGATACGCTTTGAGATAGAGGAAGGCAATTGTGGAATTTGAGGAGGGAGGAAAGAAGATGAAGCGTCCGGAGATGATTCTTTTTGATTACGGGCATACGCTTTTGTATGAGCCCGGATTTGACATGCTGCGGGGGGAGAGGGCGGTATTCCGGCATGTGACGGAAAATCCGAACCGCGTGACGCCGGAGCAGTCCAAGGCCTTTGGGGACGAGCTGTTTTCCAGGACTCATGGGGCCCGGAGGGCGGGCTATGAGATGCATGAATGGCCCATGCTGCGGCTGCAATATGAGTATCTCGGGATAAAGTTTGACATTCCCTACCAGGAGGTGGAGGAGATTCTCTGGGAAAACGCGTCTCCCGGCGCCCGTATGCCCCGGGTAGAGGAGATGCTGGCGCTCTTGCGGAAAATGGGGATCCGAAGCGGCGTGATCAGCAATATCGGCTGGTCGGGAAGGGCGCTGTCCCGGCGGATTCACCGGCTTCTCCCGGAAAATGAGTTTGAATTTATCATTGCCTCCAGTGAATACTGTTTCCGCAAGCCGGAGCCCCTCCTTTTTGAGCTGGCGCTGAAGAAAGCGGGTCTCTCGGCGGACCAGGTCTGGTACTGCGGGGACAGCGTCGAGGCGGATGTCCGGGGAGCCCACAGTGTGGGGATTTACCCGGTGCTCATCGAGGATAAGACGGTGGAGCAGCCCTGGGGAGACCTGAATGAGGGCCTGACGGTGGATTTTGATTATCTGCGGATTGACGGCTGGGGAGAGATGATGGAGATCTTGAATCGCCTGCCGCGGGAGGCTTGAAAACAGGCGGAACGATTGCGCTGACGCCCGGAGAAAATTGGAGGAGAGAAAATGAAGCTGGTGACAGGAGGAGCCTTTCAGGGAAAATGGGATTATGCCCGCAAAAGATATCAGGTATATGACGGCTGGATCGACGGAGCGGACTGCGAGCCGGAGGAGATCGGGACATGCCGCGGAATCCTTCACTTCCACGAGTATATCAGGCGGCTGCTGGAGCGCAAAAATGGAGCCGGCGGGGACGCCGGAGGCCGCGGAAAAGAAGAATCCCGGCCCTGGGAGCTTTCTGTGGACAGCCAGGCCCAGGCTTTTGCGGATTTTCTGATGGAAAAGAACCCGGAGATCATCCTTGTGACCAACGAGCTGGGCTGCGGTGTGGTGCCCATCGATCCCTTTGACCGGGAATACCGGGAGACCGTCGGGAGGATCTGCACCTGCCTCGCGTCAAGGGCGGACGAGGTGGTCCGGGTGGTCTGCGGAATCGGCATGGTTCTGAAATAATGGGAGCGAAAAGCAAGGGACTCCTGTCTCAGGCGGAATCTATATATAGAAGGAAAAGGAATGTGGGACGATGATAAAGGCAGTGATTTTTGACATTGACGGTACCTTGTATGACTATGAGAGCTGCAATCGCATGGCAATGGAGGCGCTGACGCGGTATTGCGGAGAAAAGCTCCAGGTGGACGCGTCCACGGTGCTCAGCGCCCATAAGGAGGCGAACCGCCGGGCAACGGCGCGGATCGGCTATACCTGCGCCTCCATTCACAACCGGCTGATCCGCTACCAGTGTATGCTGGAGCTGCTGGGACAGCCCTTGTTTCCCCATGCGGTGAACCTGTGCGACCTCTATTGGGGCACCATGCTGGAGGAAATGAAGCCCTTTGAGGGGCTGCTGGAATGGATGGAGCGCTTGAAGGGACAGGGAATCGCCATAGGCATCGGTTCCAATATGACCGCCTACATCCAGTACAAAAAGCTGGAAAAGCTGGGAGCCGCACCCTATATTGACTGGATCGTCACCAGCGAGGAGGCGGGAGTGGAGAAGCCGGATCCGAAGCTGTTTTTGCTTTGTCTGGAAAAGAGCGGCGTGGCTCCCGGGGAGTGCCTTTTCGTGGGGGACAGCCTGGCCTGCGACATGGCGGGAGCGGTGGACACCGGCATGAGAGGGCTGCTGTTTGATCCGGAGCTTTCACGCAACGGGCGGAAAGCGGAAAACTGCCGGGTGATCCGGTCTTATAAAGAATGCCTGACGCCGGGGTTTCTGGAGACGTTTTGAGGACCGGGTCTCATGCGTTCCAAGCATTTCGTGAAAAGGAGAAGCGATGTATTTTCCAGTATTTATTGATTTATCGGAAAAGGAAATCCTGGTGATCGGGGCGGGAACCATTGCGGCCCGGCGGATCGGAACCCTCTGCGGATTTGCGGGTCATATCACGGTGGTGGCGCCGGAGATTTGCGGTGAGATCCGCGGTTTGGCGGAGCGGTATCCCATCACACTGCGGGAGGGGATGTTTGAAGAATCGCTTCTGGGATCCGGCGCGGAGAGCTTTGAGCCGTCCGGGACAAGAGCCGCGGCTCCCCCGGCAAAAACCGGGGGAGCGGAGATCCCGGCGGAGGCCAAAGCCGCGGCTCCCCCGGCAAAACCTGGGACTGCGGGAATCCCGGCGGAGGCCAGGGCGGACATGGTGCTGGCCGCCACCGATGATCCAGCGCTGAACCGCCGCGTCGCTTCCCTGTGCAGAGACAGGGGCATCCCTGTCAACGTGTGCAGCGAGAAGGAAGCCTGCGATTTCTATTTTCCCTCCGTAGTCCGGGAGGGAGACATTGTAATAGGCATCAACGCGTCGGGAAAAAATCACGGTCTGGTAAAGCGGACACGGCAGAAATTGGAGGAGTTTTTAAAGAAATGAGGTATTGGATCGGTTCTTTGCTGGCGGTGGTGATGGGATTTCTCCTGGATCTCCTGTTCGGAGATCCAATGGTTTCCTGGCATCCCATTTGTCTGATCGGAAATCTGATCGCGGGGCTGGAAAAATGGACGAGGAGCATCTTTCCCAAAACAGAGAAGGGAGAGCGGCGGGCAGGACGCGTCTGCGCGGCGGCGGTGATCCTGATTTCCACCGCTATTCCGGCGCTGCTGCTGGCGCTTGCCTACTCCCTTTCATTCTGGCTGGGGGTGGCGGTGGAGACGGTGATGTGCTTCTTTGTCCTTGCCACCAAAACGCTGAAAAAAGAGAGCATGAATGTGGGCAGAGCCCTGTCGAGGGAGGGCCTGGAGGCCGGACGAAAGGCGGTGTCCCGGATCGTGGGACGGGATACGGAGAGCCTGACAGAGAAGGGCGTCATCAAGGCGGCGGTGGAGACGGTGGCGGAAAACTATTCCGACGGCGTGGCGGCTCCGCTGCTCTACCTGATTCTGGGCGGCGGCGCGGCGGGCTTTTTCTACAAGAGCATCAACACCATGGACTCCATGCTGGGCTATAAAAATGAGAAATACCTGAATTTCGGGCGCTTTGCGGCGAAGCTGGACGATGTGGCGAACTACATTCCGGCCCGGCTGGCGGCGCTGCTGCTGATCTTGGCGGCGGGACTTTGCGGCCAGGATGGAAAAAAGGCGTGGGAAATTTTCAAAAGGGACCGGTACAATCACGCCAGCCCCAATTCGGCCCAGACCGAGTCGGCGGCAGCCGGAGCGCTCCACGTGCGGCTGGCGGGGGACGCCTGGTACTTTGGAGAATTACATAAGAAGCCCTTCATCGGTGACGATATTCGTCCCATTGAGGTGGAGGATATCGCCAGGATCAACAGGATGATGTACGCGGCGGCGGTGCTGGCCCTGATCCTGTTCGGCGGAGTGAAGCTGCTGATACTGGCGGCGGGGGGCTGGATTTCATGAGGGGGAAAAGCGGGCGGAACGGATCGGAAGCCGGGACGGCGCATCGGCTTTTTCCGGAAGGCGGGTAAGGAGAGCGATGGAGCATATACACGGCGGAAATATATACAAGTATGAAAAAATAGAGGATTTTTCGGCCAATATCAACTTCAGGGGAATGCCCGAGGCGGTCCGGCAGGCTGCTTTGGCGGCCGTCGAGCGGTCGGTCCATTACCCGGACCCGGACTGCGCCCGGCTGAAGGCGGCGCTGGCCGCCCGGGAGAGAGTGGAGGAGACACAGCTTCTCTGCGGAAACGGGGCGGCGGAGCTGATGTTTGCCCTGACCTTCGCCCTCAGACCCCGCCGCGCTCTGCTGGCGGAGCCCTCCTTTTTTGAGTATGAGCAGGCGCTGGAGGCGGCGGGCTGCCATCCGGAATTTTTCTATCTGGAGGAAGCGGAGAATTTCCGGGTGGGGGAGGCCTTTTTGGAGCGGCTGAACGGGGCGTATGATATGGTGATTCTGGGGAATCCCAACAATCCCACGGGGCAGCTGATTGAGAAGGAGATTCTGGGAAAAATCCTGGAACGGTGCCGGGAGAAGGGCACTTTTCTGGTGATGGATGAAAGCTTTTTTGATTTCCTGACGGAGGAGGACCGGGGAAAAACCGCGGAATGTGCGGAGCATATCGGGGAATACCGGAATCTGCTGGTGATCAAATCCTTTACAAAGATGTACGCGATGCCGGGCCTGCGCTTCGGGTATTGCTGCGGAGGGGATCGGGAGCTGCTGAAGAGAATGAGAAGTCTTCTCCAGCCCTGGAACGTGTCCCTGCCGGCCCAGATGGCGGCGGAGGCCGCCGCTTCGGAGGAAGCCTTTGCCCGGGAGACGGCGGAGATGACGGCGGAAAACCGGGAGTGGATGGCGGGACAGCTTCGAAGGGCCGGGTATCGCGTCCTGGATGCCCGCGCCAATTACTTGATGCTGAGAGGCCCTGAAAATCTGGCCCGGTTTTGCCTGGAGCGGGGAATCCTGATCCGGGACTGCGGCAATTTCCGGGGACTTTCCCGGGGCTGGTACCGCGTCTGCGTCTGCGGCCGGGAGGAGAACCAGAGACTTTTGCGGGTGCTGGAGGCGGGACGAAGCGAGGAGAGATAAAGAATCCCTCGGTCATCCGGACTCGTTTTCAGGGAGGTGCGGTCTATGAAATTTGAGGGAAAGGTGGCAGGGTGGTTTTGGGCGATTGTCGTCGGCGGGAATGCGCTGGCTGGATACGAATTGATTTTTTCAAGAGACAATATAGCCGCGCTGCTGCTGGGCATTGTCACGCTGAATGTGGTGTTCCTGCCGATCCTCCTGCGGAATTATGTGCTGGTGGAGGAAAATCTTGTCACGATCTGTTTCGGGCTGATCAAGGATTACATAAAAATAAGTGATATTGTGGAGGTATATCAAACCCACAATCCCATTGCGTCCAGTGCGGCGTCACTGGACCGCGTTGTGATCAAGGGGAGAAGAAGTGAAATGATGTGTTCCGTCAGGGAAAAAGAGAGATTATTTGAGGAGCTGAAAAAACGAAACCCGGCCATTATTTTTCGGTGAGGACAGCTGTGGAAGGGCGGAGCCTTTGGGGCCGCGGCGGAAAAGGAATGGAATAGGAGGCGGAGGTGATGACCCATGAGAAAAATATCATGCGCAGCGAGGTGGAGGCCATGAGGCTGGTGGCCGGACAGGGGATGGTTTAGAAAGGAAGAGTACAGATGGCAAAAGCGATTATGATTCAAGGTACCATGTCGAATGTGGGAAAGAGTGTGGTGGCGGCGGGCCTGTGCCGGATTTTCAAGCAGGACGGCTACCGGGTGGCTCCCTTCAAATCCCAGAATATGGCGCTGAATTCCTTTATTACGGAGGAAGGGCTGGAGATGGGGCGGGCCCAGGTGATGCAGGCGGAGGCGGCGGGGATTGAGCCCTCGGTGAACATGAATCCCATCCTGCTGAAGCCCACCAATGATATTGGCTCCCAGGTCATCGTCAACGGCGAGGTGCTGGGGACCATGAACGCCAGGGATTATTTTAAGATGAAAAAATCCCTGGTGCCGGATATTATGAAAGCGTATCATCGGTTGGAGGAGGAGTACGATATCATTGTGATCGAGGGGGCCGGAAGCCCGGCGGAGATCAATCTGAAGAGTGATGATATCGTAAATATGGGAATGGCGAAGCTGGCTGATGCTCCGGTGCTGCTGGTGGGAGACATCGACCGGGGCGGAGTGTTCGCCCAGCTCTACGGCACGGTGGAGCTTTTGGAGCCGGAGGAAAAGGCGCGGATCAAGGGGCTGATCATCAATAAATTCCGGGGAGACAAGTCGATTCTGGATCCGGGGGTGGAGATGCTGGAGCGGCTGACTGGGTTGCCGGTGGTGGGCGTGGCCCCTTATCTGAGGGTGAGCCTGGAGGATGAGGACAGTCTGAGTGAGCGGCTGGAGGGAAATCAGCAGATCGGCCTGGTGGATATTGCGGTGATCCGCCTCCCCAGAATTTCCAATTTTACGGATTTTAATGTGTTTGAAAGCATTGAGGGCGTGACGGTGCGGTATGTGAAGGAGGCCCGGGAGCTGGGGCAGCCGGATCTGATCATTTTACCGGGAACGAAGAATACCATGGGGGATTTGCTCTGGATGCGGCAGAACGGGCTGGAGGCCTCGATCCTGAAGGCCCAGAAGGCCGGAACGGCAGTGTTTGGAGTCTGCGGCGGCTACCAGATGATGGGGAGACAGATTTCTGACCCGGAAGGGGTGGAAGAGGGAGGCACGCTGCGGGGCATGGGGCTTTTGGACGCGGAGACGGTGTTTGAGGCCCAGAAGGAGAGGACCCGGGTGGAAGGAAGGATTCTGGAGGCGGATGGTCCCCTTTCCAGGCTTTCCGGATTGCCGGTGACAGGGTACGAGATTCATATGGGGCAGACCTTGCTGGGAGCAGGGGCGAAGCCCTTTACGGAGATCCGGGATACCATTACCGGGGAGAAAAAGCAGGAGGGAGCCTTCCGTAAAAATGTGTGCGGGTCCTATGTACACGGGATCTTTGATAATGAGGAGATCGCCTCAGGGGTGGCCTATGCGCTGGCGGAGGCGAAGGGCGTTGCCGGAGAATTGGGGAAGGCCGTGGACTTCGCGAAGTTTAAGGAGACCCAATATGATCTGCTGGCGGCAGGACTCCGGGAGCATTTGGATATGGAAAGGATTTACCGGATTCTGGGATTGAGAGAGTGAGGGATTTCCCTTTGCGGAGGGACGCTTCGGGCTGTCCCGCAGAATGATGGATCGTTTGCTGTGTATGGAAAGGAAGGATCGAGATGGAGAAAAAAATTGGACTGGAGCAGATTGAGCGGCTGGGGCCGATGGAGATTGAGCGGAGAAGCTTTGAGATTATTTCGGAGGAAGCGGGAGACGCCATACCGGATGATGAGCGGGCGATGATTATTAAGCGTGTGGTGCACACGTCGGCGGATTTTGAGTATATTAAAAATTTGTGCTTTTCCGAGGGAGCGGTGAAAAAGGCCCAGAAGGCGCTGCGGGACGGCGCCTGGATTGTGACGGATACCACCATGGCCTTGTCGGGGATTAATAAGAAAAGCCTGAAGCTGGCGGGAGGCGAGGCCCGCTGCTTTATCGGGGACGAGGACGTGGCGGCGGAGGCGAAGCGGCTGGGAGTCACCAGAGCCTCCGTCTGCGTGGATAAGGCGGCCCGGCTTGGGCGGCCCCTGATCTATGCGGTGGGAAATGCGCCCACGGCTCTGATCCGGCTTTATGAGCTGATCCAGGAGGGAACCTTCCGGCCGGAGCTGATTATCGGAGTTCCGGTGGGGTTTGTGAATGTGGTGCAGTCCAAGGAGCTGATTATGCGGACCGATGTGCCTTACATCGTGGCCCGGGGGCGCAAGGGCGGCAGCAATGTTGCGGCGTCGATCTGCAACGCCCTTCTGTACCAGCTGGATGGGAGCAGAGGGTAGGAAAGAAGGAGGCTTTGCCTCGGGATTCGGCGTTTCCCGGAGGAGAAGGCTTGCGGGAATTTTTGACTTTGACGGCAAAGGGATGAAAACGGAATGAAAATTTATCTGATCAGGCACGGGACGACGGAGGGCAATCTGGAAAAACGGTATGTGGGCAGTACGGATGAGCCTCTGACCCGGGAGGGGGTAGCGGAGCTGAAGAAAAACAGGAGATGCTATCCGGTGCCGGAGCTTGTGATCACCAGCCCGCTGCTGCGGTGTGTGGAGACGGCCTCCCTTCTGTTTCCGGGAGCGGAGACAGAGCGGTGCGAGGGACTCCGGGAGTGTGATTTTGGAAAATTTGAGTACAAAAATTATCAGGAGCTGACGGGGGATCCGGAATATCAGGCCTGGATTGACAGCGGCGGAACCTTGGCCTTTCCCGGCGGGGAGAGCCAGAAAAGCTTCGGCGACAGATCCTGCCGGGCTTTTCTGGAGAGCCTGAAACGGATGGCGGAGCAGAACCGCCAGTCCGTGGCCTATGTGGTGCACGGAGGCACCATTATGGCGGTGATGGAGCGATTTTGTCAGGAGAAGCGGAGCTACTTTGAGTGGCAGGTAAAAAACGGGCAGGGCTTTGCGGTCACGGTGGACGCGGAACGGATGATTTGCGGCACCCGGCTGCTGAAACTGACGGATTGTCTGCCGCTGCCCGCGGACCGTCTGCCCCGCTCCGGGATCGAGGATGTGTATGTGGTGCAGAAAAATAAGCGGCTCCAGTGCGGTTACACGACGGGGAGCTGCGCGGCGGCGGCTTCGAAGGCGGCGGCTTTGATGCTCCTGGGGAGAGCGGTGTGCCGCCAGGCGGAGCTGACCACGCCCTCGGGAGTGAGCCTCAGCCTGGAAATAGAATTTCCGAGGCTGGGTGAGCGTTCCGCTTCCTGCGCCGTTCGAAAATTTGCGGGTGACGACCCGGACGCCACGGACGGACTGCTGGTTTTTGCGGAGGTGTCTGAAGCTTTTGAGAATGGAGCGGACGGTTCCCGAAAACGGCGGACGGAAAATCAATCGGATAGAAAGACTGAAGCGTCAGACGGGACAAACGCGGCGCGGGAGGATTGCCGGACAGCTAGTGAGGAGTATCTTGAGAGCAGCCGGATACCCGGTGAAAATCTGGTGGTCATCGACGGAGGCCGGGGCGTGGGCCGGGTGACGAAGCCGGGGCTGGAGCAGCCGGTGGGGGCAGCCGCCATCAACCGGGTGCCCCGCCAGATGATTACCGAGGGCGTCCGGGAGGTGTGCCGCCGGTTTGGCTATACCGGGGGGCTGCGGGTGACGATCTCTATTCCCGGAGGCGAGAAGGTGGCCGGGAAGACTTTTAATCCCAGGCTGGGGATTGAGGGCGGTATTTCGGTGCTGGGGACCAGCGGGATCGTGGTGCCTATGAGTGAGCAGGCTTTGATTGAGAGTATCCGGGTGGAAATGCGGCAGAAGGTGAAATCCGGGGAACGGTATCTGCTGATTACGCCGGGAAATTATGGGGCTGATTTTTTGAAGGGGCAGGATCAGTACCGGAAGCTGAAACCGGAGTATTCGATGAAATGCAGCAATTATGTGGGGGAGACTCTGGATATGGCGGCGGAGCTGGGAGTGAAGGGGATTCTTTTTGTGGCCCATATCGGTAAATTTGTCAAGGTGTCGGGAGGTATTATGAATACGCATTCTGCCCATGCGGACTGCCGGGCGGAGCTGATGGCCGCTCAGGCGATGCGGGCTGGAGCGGATGGCGGGACGGTGGAGAGGCTTCTTGCTTCTAATACTACTGAGGAGGCTATTGAGATTTTGGCGGGAACCGCGTATTTACAGGCCACCATTGAGGAGACGGCCAGACGGATACGGTATCATTTGCAAAAGAGATGCATGGGTGCTTATGAGACAGAGGTGGTGCTGTTTTCTAATCAGCATGGATATCTGGGACAGACGGAGGGAGCGGAGGAGCTTATAGAAAAGGTGGCGGAGGAGAAACGGCGGTTGTATGCGGGGGTGGAAAAGACGTTCACGTGACGCCATCGGGGCAGGCAGATTACTTTCCAAATCCGGGCAACGGCTCCG
>CAZGRM010000061.1:0-16065 GCA_964528295.1 uncultured Lachnospiraceae bacterium | reverse complement strand
TTCTCATCAACTTATCATAGAGGATCTCAATTTACAGACTTTTTTTCATAGCCTCGTCCACGCTCCACTTCGATTGGTATTAAAAAAGTCTTATTTAGCCTCACTCTTCCTTTAGAGGGGGACTGCTGTTCATTTGCGCTACTCACAACTATCAAGTCCATACATTTTGAGCATAAAAAAGCTCCCGGAATCATTGCCAGTTTTTTCCTTAGTTCATACAATACGGCGTCTGTCAGTTCTCTAAAACGTATCAGGCATTGATTATTTCCGCAAAACAGAACCGAAAATATCTAGTTTTCATAATTTTTCACTCATATTAATATTTGATGCCGCCGCACCGAGAAGGCCCTAATTTCCCGGTGCGGATTTCCTCGTCAGGAAACATCGGCATCTTATTTTGTACCCAGCAGAGTAAGCGTATTATAGCATGCAACGACTTTTCACTCACCCTACTCTGTACGGATCAATGGTGTTTCACCCTTTCTCTACAGAACCACATTCTTCGTGCCTGTTTCCCGGATTTCCCCATTGATCAAAAATTCCATATTCAGTTTTTCTTTTCATATTCAGTTTTGCCACTCCGTACTCAATCGTAATTTCCCCTGCACCACACAGCCCAGGGCAGCCTCCAGGCCGCTGACAAAATTAGATCCATCGGTATTTCACCGCATCTATATTCACTATTAGACGCAAGCTTTTTCTTTTGTAAGTCACGGATCAATTCATTTTATTTTTTACTTTTGTACTTCTCACCGACAGACATCCGCTCCGGGCAATCCATACCCTATCTTCTTCCAGACATCGTCCGACATCAAAGATCTTCCTCTCGTCCTCCAAACCACCCTAATCATTCAGAAATTTCTCTTCAATTATCTGATCCACCCGACAACCTTTCAGAATCAACCTCATCATCCGGTTCCGATCGTTCTTCCTCAATCCTCAAGCCTAATCAGATATCCCCTTTGAACTTCCTTCAAGCTCGCTTCCGGCTCTTTATAAGTTCTCTCCAGGTAATTCAATATCATTTCCAAGATTTCTCTGAACTCTTTTCCTCACGCTCCGGCAATTTTTCCGACACAATCTGACTGTCCTCCGCTATTCCTTCCGACACTTGTTCCCAAAGGTACCCCTTACCCGCAAGCACTCCAATCTCATCCCAGCCTGTTCAGCCGTCATCTTTTGTTCTCCGCTCGGTCACCTAAGCCAGGAAAGTAAATGGCTCCTGCGCAAACATGCGTCCAAATCACTGCATCCATACATCTCCCGCCTCAGGCGACCGCCAAATCCGGCACCATAAGTACCTTACTCTTCTTTTGTAAAACTTTGGCTTCTGGCAGGCCTATTTTTTCTTTTGTAAGGCCATACGTTTCCATAGAACTATCTTCCACAGTTCTTTTTTAATTCATCTAATCTACCCAGATTCCATCTGAATAACTATACGTAGTTTCTGTTGTACTACCTTTCATGGCAATATGTGTACCTGTTACCCGATAATAATAACCTCCAGCTACTGAGTAGGATTTAGAATTCGAAACGTAGTTCGTGTTATACGCAGTTTTAACGGGAACAATTGACACATTCACCCAACGATTCCCACTCAACCGCTCTAAATAAAGAGCTACTTTTACTTTGTCACAAACCCGGTAACAATTTGTAGCCCCTACAACGCCTACATTTCTATAGCTATTAAGGTAAATTGATCCAGTCCCATAACTAAGATATGTTCCAAATGTTGTCCACTCTGAAGGTCGCATAATCAATGTGGCCTCTGTGCCATCCGTTAAAAGAGATCCATCTACCACTGTTCCTAAACGTTCATCTGCTGCCATAGCTGTTATGCTACCCATTATAATAAACATAGCTATTAAAAATGAAACAATTAGTCCTCTTTTTTTCAATTTTTCCTCCTTTCATTCGTGACTTACATAAATAATAACGAATCATGTTTAGAAATGTGACGCTAGTTTTCAAAAATAATTATATTTTTTATAATTTTTTTCATTTCTGAATATTCTATAATTCCATTTATTACACATGTGCAATCATTCTCTTCAAACTGAGCTAAATACGCTTTTTCTTCTTCATCACCTGCTTCTTGCAATTTTATTTTAATATCTTGGTTACTTTCTACAAATTCTGTTTCTCCTGTTGCTTCATCTAACTGAAAATATGAAGCTCTGTCTTTTGTATTTTTAATTATTTGGACTGACATTATTGCATCATTATATTTATAAAAAAGAATCGCCTGATCCCAATCCAACTGTATTTCATAATTTAAAAACTCCATTGTATCTGGTAAATATCCAAAATAAATAGATGAAATTCCTAATTTTTCATGGATGTCTTGCATAGCCTGATACTCTGCCTCATCCCTACTCTCCACAAAATTTTCAATCTCAATATAATTTACAGCTGTTCTCATGCCTAAATTTTCTCTTAATACACCCCAAACCCGAGAAACCAACCTCCTATTTGCCTCACCCGTCATACTCACACTAAATACCACCACCACACTTGCCGCCACTATCCCGACACGCTTTATAATACTAAATCTCTTCCTTTGCCTTCTTCCCCTCTCCTCCTTTTCTCTCTTCACCCGATACCCCAGTTCCAAGGCTTTTCGGTCTTCTTCTGGCAAAAGCTGGTAGAGGATTTCTAAATCTTTGCCATCAACGCTCTTCTCTGGTATTTCGGTTGCTTTTTGATCAGCTTCTTTATCTATCGCCGAATTTTCATCCTCTAATGTCGTATCTTTCTCCAAAGCAGCCCCATTCCCGCTATTTGTTTCCGGGACATTTTTTTCTTCTCTATCTTTCATTTCCATTTTTTCCTTTATCTGGTTTATCCCTGATTCCTGCTCTGGTGGGTTCTTTTCTGATTCATTTCCAAATCCTGAACTTATCTGCTCCGCCTGTCCTATCTCAGCTCCGCAAACGGTCTCTGCCTTTTCCCCCATTGTTTCAGGTTCCATACTTTTCTTTCCAAGCTCTAAATCCTGTTCCTGTCTTTTTTCACTTCTGATTTCTGAAAGAGTCTTTTCCGCAGCTATGTCTCCGGTCTCTGAAGCAGGCTTCTCCCCTTCCAGCCTCTTCTCAGACTCCAAAGTACAGGTCTCTCTCTCCGCCGTCAAGCTGCCGTCCGTCTCTTCCTCTTCCCATACCCCCATTTCCTTCAATGACGCCACAATCTTTTCGAACATATCCTCCGAGGCCCCGATTCCCTTCATGGCCGGATCGTTGTTCAGGCGAGCCTCCAGCTCATCCGCCTCCCGCTTGATGCTTTCACGCAGCGCTTCGTCCATGGCGTCATCAATTACCGCATCCGCAAGATTCACGCCCGTCCCGGGGAACATGGTTACCTTGGTATACGCTCCTGAACTTTTATTCTCCTTCATTTACAAACCTCCAAGTCACTTCTTGACTTTTTCTCATTAGTGGTTAAACTGTATTTAACGAATATTTCAAAGTGGAGGACAATCATGAAACGAATTATTCTCACCGGCGGCGGTACCGCCGGACATGTCACTCCGAATATCGCACTGATCCCGAAGCTTCAGCAGCTCGGCTACGATATTCAATATATCGGCTCCTACGATGGAATTGAAAAGAAATTAATCGAAGAGCTGGGTATCCCCTATTATGGTATCTCCTCAGGAAAACTTCGGCGATATTTTGATTTGAAAAATTTTACCGATCCTTTCCGTGTGTTAAAAGGCTTTTCCCAGGCAAAAAAGCTGCTGCGCAAGCTGAAGCCGGACATCATTTTCTCCAAGGGCGGCTTTGTGACGGTTCCCGTGGTTCAGGCGGCCAAGCAGCTTCACATTCCCGTCATTATCCATGAGTCAGACATGACGCCGGGTCTGGCCAACAAGCTGGCTATTCCCGCCGCCACCAAGGTGTGCTGCAATTTTCCCGAGACCATTCCCTATCTTCCCGCCGGAAAAGCAGTCGTCACCGGCTCACCGATCCGGGAGGAGCTGCGCCGGGGCAATCGGCTGGCAGCCCTGAAATTTTGCGGCTTCACCGCGGACAAGCCGGTTCTGCTGATCATCGGCGGCAGCCTGGGCTCCGTCGCTGTCAACAATGCTATCCGAAGCATTTTACCGGATCTGCTGAAAACCTTTCAGGTCATTCACCTGTGCGGAAAGGGAAATCTGGATCCCGCTCTCACAGGTACCGCAGGCTATGTTCAGTACGAATACATCAAGCAGGAGCTGGCAGACCTTTTTGCCTTGGCCGACATCGTGGTATCCAGAGCCGGGGCCAACGCCATCTGTGAGCTTCTGGAGCTGCGAAAGCCCAACCTGCTCATTCCCCTCCCTGCCGCCGCCAGCAGAGGAGACCAGATTTTAAACGCCAATTCCTTCCAGAAGCAGGGCTTCAGCGAAGTGCTTCAGGAGGAGGAGATCACCTCAGAGGTGCTTCTCTCCAAGATTCTGACCCTTTACGAGGATCGTCAGAAATACATTTCCGCCATGGAACAAAGCAGCTCCAGCAATGCGGTCAATACTATTATTGGTCTTATTCAGGAAATCACTGCTTAACGCGACTGCCGCAGTCTGCGTCTTTCGGCAATATTCCGGCCCTTCTGTGATCAACGGCTGAAATATTTGCGAAAGCACGTAGTGCTGCGGCAGTCCGTTTTCTTTGAGTATCCCTCTGAGCGCTCTGGTATCTTTCCCTCAGTGCCGATTCTCTCCCGCTATCTCTCTACTGCCTCGCACTGCTTACTTCCCAGCAATTTCACAGATCCGCATACTCTTCCCCGAAGCGTTTTCTGATGTACTCTCTTGCTCTATGAAGCCTGGCACGGAGAACCGCCTCCGGTACTTTCAACTGCCTGGACATTTCTACAAAGGTCATTCCATCCACACAGCGGAGAAACAGTACCTCATACCAGTTCCTGTTCACCACCTTTATCTCCTGGAGAATTTTTCCTATCAAATCCCCCTGCACGATCCTGTCCTCGCAGAAATCCAGGCTTTCTTCCTTCAGGACATTTCCAATTTCATGAAGCGATCCCTTCTCAAATATCTCGTTTTTTATTTTCAGTCTCCGGTAATAATCAATGACCGCGTTCATCGCACATTTCATCAGCCAGGCTTTTACCAGATCATCTGAAATACCATCCATATTGGTATAAAACGCTACAAATACCTGCTGACAAATTTCCTGTGCCGCCTGATAGTCGCCCGTTCTTTCCATCACCAGACGAATAATAAGATTCTTGTACTTTAGAAAATACTCCTCAAATTTTTTGTTTCTCATATTTGGTTTTCTCTCTTCTTTTGTGTAATTTTATTTCTGGAATAACTTTAATACCTCTTCCTTATCCTGATCCGACAATGTTCCCGGTGTCCAGGTCACGTTCACTCCGTCACCAGCGTATCGGGGAATCAGGTGCACATGAAAGTGAAACACCGTCTGACCTGCCGCCTCTCCATTGTTTTGAAGAATATTTATGCCGTCCGCATGCAGTCCTTCCTTCAATTGTCCCGCCAGCTTCTTCGCCAGCACCATCGCCTTTCCGGCCGTCTCGTCAGGCAGCTCAAACAGATTGGCAGCGTGGGTTTTTGGAAGAATCAGCGCATGACCTTTGGATGCAGGGCCCAGATCCAGAATCGCACGGAATTCTTCATCTTCATAAATAGCGGCAGAGGGTATCAAGCCATTCGCTATCTTACAAAAAACACAGTTTTCGCTCAAAACTATCTCCATCCTTCCTCTTTTGTTGTGGTGCGTTGCATACTATACCTATATATTAAAAATTCTGTCGTAAAATGTCAACAAAATATCGTTGCTATTTTGTAAATTAAATGTTAAACTTGCTACCGTTAAGAAAATATTTTGTAAATAATCGTATCAGAATAGCAATAAACATTCGATACGAAACCCGGAAAGAGAGCACCCATGAAACCATATTTAGATCAATCCTGCCAGTGTACCTGCGCTTACCTCACACAAATAAACGACCACTACCAGTACCTGATGTCCCGGATGACCCACGAAATCCGCAACCCCCTGACGCTGATTTACAGCTCCCTTCAGCTTATCGAAAGGGACTGTCCCAGCGTCTCCGGTATCAGCCTCTGGGCTCAGCTGAAGCAGGACGTACAGGAGACCATCCTTCTGCTGAAAGATCTCTCCTCCCCTGAGGAAACAGACAGCGTCAGGAGGCGGCCGGTTTTTCTATCTTCGGTTTTAGAAAAGCTTTCTGTTTCCTGCAAGGCTTTCATGAATGACCGCAATATCTCGTTTTTTACTGATATCAGCCCCGATCTTCCCCCAATTTCCGGCAATGAGGCCCAGTTGAAGGAGGCGGTTTTGAACCTTCTCCTGAATAGCTGCGACGCTGCCGCCGAAAATATCTCCGGCGGCACAGTCTTTCTGTCTGCCCGGGAAAAGGACCGGCAGATCCTGATCCATATCCGGGACAACGGACCCGGTATTCCGGAGGCCTACAGAAAGACTCTCTTCGACGCCTTTGTTACCCATAAGCCCCGGGGCACCGGCCTGGGGCTCAGCGTAGTGAACCAGGTGATTCACCAGCATAGCGGCAGTATCTCTTTCCAAACCTCCACCATACCGCAAAAAAGCTTCACCGATTTTTGTCTGATCCTCCCTGCGGACAGGAAATAATACGCCTCCGCAGGTTTCATATTTTCGTAATACTTTTTTAACATCTGATCCTTTCTCGTTTAGAAAGAATTCGGATGAAAATTTCCGGACGCACCTCTTGCGGCCGCCCTTTTTGCGGCCCCCACGAGAAAAGCAAGGACCGCGCCTGCCACAAAACCGCCCACATGGGCGCTCACATCCACTCCCTGAGCGGTGACTCCCTGTATGATGGACAATACTGCCATCAATATCAACCTTCTCCCGGAAAACTCCTCCAGATCTCCTTTATTTCTTACCACAATATAAACCAGCGCTCCGACCACCGCAAAAATCGCCCCGGAAGCCCCTGCGGACACAGCGTAGCTTTCCTTCCGGGTCTCCATCCAGACAGACAGCACATTCCCGGCCAGTCCTCCCGCCAGATAAATCACCAGATAGCGCAGCTTCCCCACCGCCCGCTCCAGCGCGTCCCCCAGATAGATCAACACCAGCATATTGTACAGCAGATGCTCCAGCCCGAAGTGCAGAAACATACAGGTGAACAAGCGATAATACTCTCCGTTCACCGTCACATACGGGGCAAAGCAGGCCCCATGCTCCGCCATAAAGGCCGCGTCCTCCGTATCTCCAAAAAGGCTCAGTACAAGAAACACCAGGATATTCACCGCCACAAGGGTCAAATTCACAGGCTGACGAGATTTTATAAAAGCAATCAATTCCTGCATCCCATTCTCCTTTTTCAGAAGTGAACTGATCTCACAATTTTTGCTTTATTTTCCTTCCTTTACCTGAAAAAGTCAAGCCCTTCCGCAAATACGCGGCTGAAAATTTATTTTAGATGAGCCCTGAAGCTCTTGCATTTCCTATTATTTTCATGTAAGATGAAACCGCTGTTTTACAGCAGCGAAATACCACAGGAAAGGACCACTCCCAAGCCTTGCTTGCGGCTGGTGTGATTATGAATAAAGAAGCATACATAAAGTTAATTGAAGAAATCTCTCTGAACGCGTGGCCCTCCCACAAGATTGAGCTGTATGACGGGTGGCTGATCCGTTTTTCTCACAATTACACCCATCGGACCAACAGCGTCACCCAGGTGGGAGCCTCCTCTGTTCCCATTGAAGAGAAAATCAAATACTGTGAGGCCATCTATGCCAACTATCATACGCCCTCCATCTTCAAAATCAGCCCTCTTCTGGATCCTTCCTTCGATGAGCTGCTGGAGAGCAGAGGCTATGAAATCCAGCATATTACAGAAGTCATGACCATGGATATGGAAAATTTTGTCTGCTATCCCTTCGTCTCCGCCGAATATGAATATTATGGCAGAAATTCCGGTCTTCCCTCCTTCCTGGTATACCCGGAGGATACCATCGTCCTGCTCCAGGACCGGATCACCGACGAGTGGATCACCTCACTCTTTCGCCTGAACGGCACCACGAACCCCACCCTGCG
Source organism: uncultured Lachnospiraceae bacterium (assembly GCA_964528295.1). GTDB lineage: Bacteria > Bacillota > Clostridia > Lachnospirales > Lachnospiraceae > Choladousia. The sequence goes on along the minus strand of CAZGRM010000061.1, from coordinate 7,993 downwards.
CCGGATCGTTCCATCCATGTTTAAGGCCATCCCAAAGGAAACCATCGTGGCCAGCATTGAGGTGGACGGCCGCATGGTGGCCTCCGGCCTGGGTATCATGGACCGGGGCCATGTGGGCCTGTATGCCATCTATGTGGACGTCAGCTGCCGCCACAAGAAATACGCCAGAGCCATTTGCAGCGCCATCTTATCTGAGGCAAGGAAAAAGAAGGCGGACCATGCCTATCTCCAGGTGGTAAAGGACAACACCTATGCCAAATCCCTGTACACCTCCCTTGGCTTTCAGGATCTCTACACCTACTGGTTCCGGGCAAAGGATATCCTATAGAGGGGACACAGTCCCCTCAGCGGGCCCGATACCCAATCTCCGCGAAGCAGATCCCATCCCCGCGGAAAAATTCCCTCTCCTCCTGTGGCTCCAGCCGCTCTCCATTCAAAAAGGTCCCATTTCTGCTGTTCAGATCCTTCACAAAATACCGTCCTCCCCTGCGTTCCAGACGGGCATGCACCCGGCTCACAGTGGAGGAGCTCAATAAAACATCACACTGACCCTCCAGTTTTCCCACAATCATCGCCCCTCTTTCCAGGATAATCTCCTCCACAGCCCTCTGACCGGGTGTGCCGCCTCCCGGTCCATGGGACAGCTCCAACCGGATTCCGGACTCAGGAGAGAGATCCGCAAGGCACCTGGTCTCCTCCACATAAGCATTTCCCGCTAAGCCTTCATACATCTCCTCCTTCAACGAGGAAAAAGCTTCACTTTCCTCCTGCTCCTCCTTGGCCCAGCGTCCAAGCCTCTCCGCCTCCTTTTTTGCCCGGCGCTTCCGCCACCGGCTGTTTGCCAGCATCTCCGCGGACAAAATCAGAAAAAAAGCTCCTCCCGCCTCTGTCAGCCGGAGATACCTGAGATAAAACACAATTTCCAACACCGCCAAAAGAAACAGTGAGGAAAGCAAAACCGCCGGGTGAATTTTCTCAAACAGCCAATTTACAAAACCCCCCTTTTTCTCCCGGGAGGCCTTCTCTGCCTCGGGATTCTTCTCTCCCGATCCCTCCCACAGCTCCCGCGGCGAATAGGGATCCTGCCCTCTGCCCTTGTGGAGCACTTCCTCCTCTTCTCCATCCGAAGCTCCTCCACTGGACATAGGCTCCCTCAGTTGCCTGTCATACGGCAGAGAGGCTTTTTCCTCTTTCTGCTTAGCAGACCTTTGCAGACTCTCTCTCAGGGCCGCCTGCAAACTGAAATTTTCTTCCTGAATCTTCTGATAAAAGAAATATCCCAGCGCCACCGCCTCCCCATCCTGGTGATCCAGCCGCTTTAAAATAAATTCCGCCAGCTTTGAAATGGGTTCTCTGATGGCAATCCCCGGCGCATAGCACAGCTGTACCCTCCGGTCATTGGGATCCATGAAAATATATTCCGGGGAAAATACCAGCTGTTCCGGCCCCAAAAGAAACTTTTGCAGATTGTCCAGAGTCTCATTGATCCCTGTCAGGATCAGGAAAATATCAGAGCAGGAAAGCGGCTTTTTTTCATACAGCCCGGAAAGCGGCTGCTTTCCCGTAATTTCATAGTAAAGCCGCAGTACCCCATCCGTTCTTGACCGGTGAAAGGGGAGAAGCCCCGGAATCTTGTTCCGCTCTGCCATCTGAACCCGGTAGTCTTCCTCTCCCGTCTCCTCCTCTCCCTCTAAAATCAAGTAATTTCTCTGTAAATCTCTTTTATATTCCGCTCTCATCTACACCGCCGCCTCCTTCCGCCTCCGCTTCACCCGGAGCTTCTGTTTAAGATTCGCTCCGCTCCCCGGAGGACCCGAATCGTCTCCGCCGGGTCCTCCCGCTTTCCGCTCCAGCTTTTCTTTATTTTCAGAGTCCCCTTCGAAAAATACCGGATCACCATGCCTGGCATGGGATAGCTGGCTGAGAAAGCGGCATTGATCTCTTTCTTTCCCGACGAGACATTGGCCGAGATATTCCTGCTCCCGAGAAACCGCTTTGCTTTTACACTCTTTTTCAGATCCGAGATTACTTTTTTCTGCTCCTTCTCCGTACAGTAATTGCTACCCGCCGCGGTAATCTCACAGGCAATGCTCTGAAATACCACCCGGTCATGCACATAGAAGCCACATAAAATCAGCGCGGCCAGCACAAAAAACGTAATAGGCACCACCACCGCCGCTTCCACCGTATAGCTCCCTCTCCAATATGCTCTTCTCTCCATTACAAAATCCCTCCCAACAAAGCGCCTGCCAACAGAAAGGGCACAAAAGGAAATTCCTTCTTCCGATTCGCCCCTTTCAAACGAAAAAGAAACAGCGCCCACACCCCTGCCCAAAAGAGGGCGATCCCTATCATCCTCACACAGAGCTCCGCACCCAGCGAAATCCCACAGACGGCAATCAAGATACTGTCCCCATATCCCAGCCCCTGCCTCGTCACCCAGGAAACCGCCAGGCAGCAGATTCCCGGCGCCAGCCCCAGGACCAGCTGCCGGCCGTCCATGGTTTTCATCGCCAGTCTCCCCATCAAAGCCAGCAGCAGGTAGGCCACCGTCACTTTTTTGTACACTCTCCGATACCTGACATCCGTATAGGTACAGATCCCCAGGGCCGCGCACGTCAGATACTGCTGATACATTTTCTCCGCCTCCTCCTCGCTTTTCCTTCTCTCCCATACTTCCCATCCTGTCCGAAATTCAATTTTTCCCGCATTTCGAACAGGCCCTCAACTCACACTCATCTCTGTGTACCTCTGTCACGGTCCGTTTCAGTCCGCCGCAGCTTAGGGAGCTGTGATACCGGTCTCCCTCATTTGTAATATAAACCGTTCCCTGTGCCGATGGTCCACATTTCTCGCAGGCATGGTATTTTCCTCCTCCGTTATTGCGCAGCGTCTCCAGCGCCTCATAATCCACCTGACGGATGGACAGCTTCAAGTGAGTACAATCCGGGTCCTCATGATAGACGCTGCCGGTGGCGGTCACATAGACCAAATCATCCCCGGACTCCTGTCCCTCCTCTTTTCCGCTCTCCCCGCCGGTCACCCTCCCGGTCCAGGCCCGGACTCTGGCCCTTTGCAGAAAAAAATTCCCCGGCAGCTTTACCAGACCCATGGGACTCTTTATCTGGTACGTCAGCACCAGATCGATCATCTCGTCGCCGTCCAGAAAGCTGGACAGCGCCATATTCACATTTTTTACCGAGGAAGCGCTTCCCGCCTTTGAGACCACCGCCCGTTTCGCATAGACAGCCGACAGCACACTCCCTGCCGCATGGGAGATCCCCTCCGAGCTTCCTCCATATCTGGAGGCATAGGCCGCGGCCGCCATGGATTTCCCCGTCTCACTCATGGCCGTCCCGAATTTTACCGCGGCCTCCATGGCATTCCCATACTGAAGCGCTCCGATCATCAGGAATAAAAACAGAGGAAGAACCAGCGCCGCCTCCACCGTCATAGCCCCGCGAAGCGGAGCAAAAAGGAATGCTCTTATATCCCGAAACACTGAAAAAATGATTGGGGGAGAGAGTATTTTTTCCTTTCTGTGCAATTTAGATTTTAGGTTCGAATCTGGGTTGGCCGGATCATTTACATTTTCCGGATTGTTTACTTGATACTGCATGCACGGATATAAGAGCATTCGTTTTCACCTCGCTTTCCTCTTAATTTCTTCTAATACGCCATACTTCCCGCCTGGGTCACCTCCACGCTTCCTCCTCTGACCCCGAGAAACGCCTGGGCGACACTGAAAAATACCGGTTTGATCCTCCACCTTGTCTCGGTCCTGATTCCCACAATACAATTCTCTGCCTTAAATTTGCCGCAGCCCTCTTTTTGCCTCAGATTGCACTGAATCAAATCCAGCGCTCTCATTTTCTGCTGAGAAATATTTCCCATATTCAGAAGGATCCTCAGGTACTCTCCGTAGGTCAGGCCGCTTTGGCTCCCGTTTTTCCCCTGTCTCAAAATTTCTGACAGCCGGCTCAGATTTTCCAGCGTCAAGGTCCAGCTTCCGCTGTCCTTAAACACCGGCACCTTTCCTCCCTCCAGCAATGTCCGCAGATCCACCAGGCTCTCCCCGTAGGCCCAGGCCAGCAAAAGCCCGTGCTTTGTGGCCGTGGTCAGCGCCGGGATTCCCAAAAATCCGGTCAGGGCAAGGGCCAGCTTCCCCGCCTCCAGCTCCATCTGGTAATCCTGAACGCAGTACAGGTAATTCATCCCCTCCCGGATCAGCAGAAGCTTTGTCACCACCTGCTTCAGATTCTTTTTATCGCTCTCCTTGCCTCCCAGAATGTACTCCAGCTCATAGTCCAGCACACCTCCCTCGTCACATCTCAGATAATCCGAAAAGTGAAGGGTCAGGTACTCCCGAAACAAAACGTTGTCCGTCAGTCCTCCGTACTCCTTCTCCAGCTCCATCGTCCCTTTTCTGGATACCTTCCTGGATGGAAGCCCTGATACTTTTATCTTTTTTCCTGAAAGCTCCCGCTCCCCCGTCACCAGGTCCAGAAGACTTTTCTTCCTCAGCTTCCCGATCTCCTTCAGAGGGTTGCTGATCTCCGCCTGAGCCTCTGTCTCCACCCCGTTTTCCAAGGCCTCCGACTCCAGCTCCTCCAGCTTTTCCTTTCGGGTCTCCTCCAGTTCTTCCAGACTGGTATCGTTCTCCTTTTGCCGCTTCTCATACTCCTGCTGCCAGTTTTTGATCTGTTCCGTGTCTCTGGCATAGTCCAGAAGCTTATCAGTGGCCAAAAAAGCGGCGTTCGTTCTCATATAGGCCACCGCCTGCTGATAAAACGCTTCTCCTTTTCCATCGGTCAGCAGCGCGTACTGCTTCACACTGGCATCCGCAAGCTCCAGATTCCAGGGGTCAAAACACCATACGGAAAAAATATCCTTTTTAGGATCGGCATTGTAGGAGAGAAAATCCTCCAATTTCCCCACCGCCTTCTGAATCTGAAAGGAGCCGGTTCCATAGGAACCATCCAGGGAGAAAATATCGTACTCCTCCAGCAGTTCCCTCTCAAATTCCCCCAGCAGAGAATAATTTCCCATGCCCGTTATATTCGCTGTCTGTGTCTTCGCCCCCTGAACTCTGGCTGATTCCACCGCCGTGCAGATCAGGGAAAGGAACAGAATACAGATAAGGCTCAAAAATACTGTTATAGACCCTTTTTGTCCCTCTCTACCCACGGCCCCTCCTTATACGCTGTTGCTCTGACTCTCGATTTTACTGAATATACTTTTTACCAGGCTGGTCAACTGCTTCTTGAAAATCAGAACAAGACTGATGAGGACCACAAGTATCAAAATGATTTCTACCACTCCCACTCCGTCCTCTTCCCGAAGAAATGAATTCAGATGCTCCATATCCTACCTCCTTTTCGCTATCTCTCAACTGTCCGTACCGGATTTTAAAAGGATAGAAAGGCCGGGACCATCAATACCACCAGCACAATCCCCAGCATCAGAATCATGGGAAGCAGCAGCTTCGTCCCTGCCCGCTCACCGATTTTCCTGGCGTGATTTTTCCGGTCCGTCAAAGACGCGGCCGCCTCTGTCTCCAGCAGGGATGTCAGCCCTTTCGCGCCCTTTTTCAAGTTCTGAGACAGAACAGAGCCCAGCCGGATATATTCCGGAAGCTGGCATCTCCGGCCGAACCGCTCGTAGGCCTCCGCCTCCGGCACCCCGCTTTCCATCTCGTAGCAGGCATAGGTCACCTCCTCATAGACGTACCGCACATTCCGTTCTCTTCTCAATCCCTTCCTCCTTGGCCTCTTTCCTGACCTCTCTTTTCTCTGTCTTCGGACACTGGCCGTCTTTTCTCTTTGATACTGCTCTGAGATCCTGGAAAAGGTCCCTTTGATGCCAAGTCCCGCTCCCAAAAGCATGGTCATCTTCCACATCAGATCGGGATAATCCATCAGGAGCTGATTTCTCCGCGCCTCCGCCCGTTTATGGATCTGATTGTCCATCTGAAGATACAGGCAGACCGCCGCCAGCATGGCCAGAGCCGCCACCGCCGGATAAGGATTCTCGCCGGGATACCGCCATTCCAGCCTTCGTCCTCCGGCATTTTCCGGAAGCTTCAATGTCTCCTGACTGCTCTCATTGACATTTGCCTGCTCCACTTCCTTCTGGATCGAACGCCGCAGAGCTTCCTTCTCCGTCAGCCGAGGAGGAAATACCCGGGCATACGCCATGTAGACCGCCTCCTTCCCCCCGCAGCTTAGGACAGCCTGGAGCTCCACCAGCACTCCGTCTTCCTCCTCCACATCCAGCAGACTCCCGTCCTCACCGATCACTCCGTATGGAATCGTCGTCCAGCTCACCGCCACGGCGCCGTTTTCCATACTTTCCGGGAATATCAGGCTGCTTCTCACCTCATCCAGAGATTCATTCTCTCCCGGAAGCAGTAGCTCCAGCCCTTCGATCGCCCGGTCTATGAGACTCTGCGCCTCCTGCTCCGTATATTTCCGCTCCCAAACAGTAATCTCCAGCTCCTCCAATTCCTCCTCTCCTTCAATCTGAACTGCCAGCTCCTCCGTCCGGTCACCTTCCCCGTAGCCGGGACGCTCCAGCCTCTGCTCCGCCACCACTTCGCTCTCCCCTCTATATGCGAGAAAGCACACCGCCGTCAAAAAAAATCCCGACGTCATCACCATCAATACCAGTGATACCTTTCTGATGTAATAGCTCCTGACGGTCTCCTTGCTGACGGCCCGCAGCGAAACCAGATCCTGACACAGCTCCCGGTTCCCCTTTTCCGGCTGGTCCAGCCCAAGCCGGTCCACCAGAAACGCACCCATTCTCTCATACAAGCTTTTGATCCTTCTCACCCTTTATTCCGCCTCACACCTCAATCCTGACAATTTTTCTGCCCCAGAAATATGCCGCCGCATACACGAGAAAGCACCCCACCATCACCGCCTCTCCGGTCAGATTCCCGTACAGATCCTCCAGAAACTCCGGGGAAGCCAGCCTGACATAGGCCAGAATCAAAATCGGCACCAGACTCATGATATTCTGTTCCATCACCTTCCCCGCCAGGCAGGTTTCAATCTCCTGCATGGTTTCCTGCTTTTGGCGGATACAGGAAACGGTATTTCGTATGATGGCCAGCAAATCTCCGCCTGACCTCTTCGCCGTCAAAAAGACCTCCGCAAAGCTTTTGATGTCATCCACACCGCTCCTTCTCCCTAGATCCGTCAACAGCCCTTCTATGCTCTCATTCCGGTCCAGCTGTACACAGATCCACCGGAATTCCCGCATAACGAAGGTCTCCGGCCCATATACCTTTCCCAGCTCCTTCCAGGCCTCCCGGAACGCGTTCTCCACCGAATATCCCGCCTGCAGCGACGCGGCCGTCATCTGAAGTCCATCGAGAAACTGAAGCTTCATTTCCCGCCTCCGCCGTCCCAGAAGCATCCTCCTTCGCTCCGCCACAAATACCGCGGCCCCCGGCAGCAGCAGAAAAACCGCGATCCAGGAATCAAAAAACAGATAACTGACTGAGATATCCACAGCCCCGTATAAAATCCCGCAGGTTATCCACTCTTTCCACGATAGCTGATACACCGTGTAATCCCGCCTCACACCTGATATCCGGCCCTTTTCAGCTTCTGTCTGTTTCTCAGCTCGTTTTTCTTTATCAGACGTCCCAGGATAGATCCCCATTCATCCTCTCCCTCCTCCTCAAATTCATACAACACCTGAGTTTGAATTTCCCCCGCGTTGTGATCATAGCCCAGGATCTCCAGGATCTGAAGCACTCTCCTGGAACGGTCCCGGATCCGCCCTAAATGTACGATCACATCCACCCCGGAGGAAATCTGCCTTCGGATAGCCGGAAGAGGCATCTCCATCCCCATCAGCACCATGGTCTCCAGCCGGGCCAGCATATCCTCCGGGCTGTTGGCATGGCCGGTGCTGATGGAGCCGTCATGGCCCGTATTGAGCGCCTGCAAAAGATCAATGGCCTCGCTGCCCCGCACCTCGC
>CAZGRM010000060.1:2444-16098 GCA_964528295.1 uncultured Lachnospiraceae bacterium | reverse complement strand
GCCGCCCCGGCGTTCCCGGCCAGCGCCTCTCTCACCGCCTCCACCCGGACGCTTCCGTAAATTCCCCGGACCAGATCCAGCTCCGGATACAGATAGGTGACGTGAAACCCGCCCAGCAGCGCCCCATGGTAGGCGGCCTTGTGGCAGTTGCGGGCCATCAAAAGTCTTCCGCCCCGGCGGACACAGGCGGACAGGGCGGACAGGATGCCGCAGGTGCTTCCATTCACTAAAAAAAAGGTCTCCTCCGCATGGTACAGCCCGGCGGCCCTTTGCTGGCCCTCCAGGAGAATCCCCTCCGCGTGATGCAGATTGTCGAAGCCCTCTATCTCCGTGATGTCCATGGCAAAGGGCTCCCGGAAATGGCGGATCCGCCGCTTATGCCCCGGCATGTGGAAGGGATAGACATCGGATTTCCCATAGTCCGCCAGCTCTTCACTCAAACTTTTCTTCCTCATAATCAATCTCATATACGCCCAACCGGCAGTCAAAAATAATCTCCCGGATGGTCTTCACACACAGCTCCGGGTCCTTCTTAATATCGCTCTCCCAAAACCGAATCACGGTCCAGCCCATGGAATTCAGGAGCTTATTCGTCTGATCATCCCGCTCCACGTTCCTCAGGATCTTTTTCTTCCAGAAATCGTTGTATCTGGACAGCTCCTCCTCCAGGGAGGCCATCCCACGCACGGCCCAATTATGCCCGTGCCAGAAATCCCCGTCACAAAACACAGCCACTCTATATTTCGTAAAGACGATATCCGGCTTTCCCGGCAGCTCCTTATAATTGACTCTGTAGCGCATATTGCTCTTCCACAGAGCCCTCCGCAGCAGCATCTCCGGCCGGGTCCCCTCCGACTTCACCGCCGCCATCGTCTTATGTATGATCTTAGCATCCTTACTCATTTTTTCTGTCTCCGCCCCGGACGCCCCATCACGCTTTGGAGCTTACCGCGATACGGCAAAAATATTCCTTATTCCTTCTCTTCTTTAAAATACCGGTCCCATTTCTCCTCAATTCCCTTTGCGATATGGTACGCCAGCAGGGGCGGAACCGCGTTTCCTATGATCTTATACGCCTCCGAAGCGGACACCGCCTTGTTCTCCCCCTCCGGGGGAATCACAAAATGATAATCGTCCGGAAAGGTCTGGATCCGCGCGCATTCTCTGACCGTAAGCCGCCGCTCCGCCAACCCCGCGTCCAGCTCCTCCTTGTATCCTCCGCCATGCTCCAGAGACAGCCTTCTGTATTCGATATTTCCGTGGTGCTCCGACCGAATCGTAGGGCCGATGCCCTCCAGCTTTACCTCCTGCTGCCCCTGGCAATGCTTCCCCATATACTTTGCCCTCGAATATTTTTTCTGATCCATATCAAAGGCAGCCTCCGGCTCAGGGAGATCTCCTATGGCTGAGCGGACCGTCACAAAATGCCGCTTCCCCTCCTCCTCTTTTCCTTCCAGATAATGGGTCTTCACCGGATACGGATCGTACTCCGCCGGAATCACCGGGCTGGTCAGCGCGGAAATCGCTTTTTCCCGAAGGGCCGACCGCTTAAATCCAAAAAAGATCACCCGCTCCCGACCCTGGGGGACCCCATATTCCGCCGCGTTTAAGACCTTGGCGGGCACCACAAGGTACCCCTCGTCACACACCGACGCGAAATCCCGCTCAATGATATCCTTCACATCCTCCAGATTTGTCAAGCCCTTTACATTCTCCGCGACAAACAGCTTCGGCCGGGTGATCCCTATCACTTCCCGCATCCACATATAGAGGTGGCCCCGGTTTTCGATGGTGGGCGCCTCCTCCTCCGCCTTCTTGCCATTGTGCCCCTTATCCGAGTCAAAGCCTAATCTTTTTCCGGCAACGGAAAAATCCTGGCAGGGAAAGCCTCCCGTTACCACATCCACATTTTTTGGGAAAATCGGTTCCCCCGTCTCCTTCTGCCGCTTCACTAAGTCTACAATACTGTCCAGGCAGTAGGCGGAAGCCTCCACTCCCTTTTTTGAAAAATAATGGACCCAGGCCGACTTCGCTTCCGGCTTGATATCATTGGCAAAAACCGTATGAAAATTTGTCTTTTTTAATCGAATCCATCCTTCTTCCCCGGCCGGCTCATACCAGGAAGGGTGGATTTCCCCATGGGCAGACTGCTCCAGGACCGTGAAATCTCCTTCAAACCCCAAATCCATTCCGCCGCATCCTGAAAATAGTGACAGAACCCTGTGCGCTCCAACCTTCCCTTTTTCCGCCCGGCTCTTTGCCGCCGCAATCCCGATATACCGCTCCATCCTCATCCTCTTCCTGTTTTCTCATAAGATATTCCTCTTCTCACAGCGCCTCGATCAGGGCCTCCACGCTCTCCTCCGCCGTGGCCCAGCTGGTGCAGAACCTGACCGCCGCATGGCCCTCATCCACCTTTTCCCACAGCTCAAAGGCGAAGCGCTCCGACAGCCGCTCCATCTCCTCAAGCGGCAGGATGGGAAATTGCTGGTTTGTGTAGGAATCCACCAGCATGGGCCAGCCCTTCGCCTCGAAGGCCGCCCTCAGCTTCATGGCCAGACGGTCCGCGTGATCCGCCATTCGAAAATAGAGATTGTCCGTCATCAATGTGTCAAACTGAATCCCCAGCAGACGGCCCTTCGCCAGCATTCCGCCCTTCTGCTTGATGAGATAGCGAAAATCCTGCTTCAGAGCGGGGTTGTTAATCACCACCGCCTCGCCGAACAGAGCGCCGCACTTTGTGCCGCCTATGTAGAATACGTCGCACAGCGCCGCCAGCTCCGGCAGCGTAAGGTCATTTTTGCCGGACATCAGGCCGTAGCCCAGCCTCGCGCCGTCGATAAACAAGGGCAGACGGTACTTTTTGCAGGTCCGGTCAAGCTCCTCCAGCTCCCGCCTGCCATAAAGCGTCCCGTACTCCGTGGGGAAGGAGATGTAGACCATCCCCGGCTGCACCGTATGCTCATGATTGGAATCCTCCCAGTGGCTGGCGCACATCTCCTCCACCTGTGCCGCGCTCAGCTTTCCGTCCTTTCCCGGCACGGTCAGCACCTTGTGGCCGCAGGCCTCGATGGCTCCCGTCTCATGGACATTGATATGCCCCGTGCTGGCGGCGATGACTCCCTGGTGAGGCCGGAGCGCGGAGCTGATCACGGTCAGATTCGCCTGGGTGCCTCCCACCAGGAAATGCACATCCGCCTCCGGCAGCTCACAGGCCGCCCGGATCTTTTCCCTGGCGCTCTCGCAGAAATCGTCCTCTCCATATCCCGGCGTCTGCGCCAGATTCGTCTCCATGAGCCGTTCCATGATCTCCGGCAGAGCCCCCTCACTGTAATCACACGCAAATCTGATCTTTTCCATCCTTCTCATTCACTCCTGTACTGAATATTTATTTTCCTAAAGCTCCCCGCTCCTTTGGGCGGCGGTCCAAGGACCGGATCCGTCCCGAACGCGGATCGCGGATGATCTTCGTCTGAATTATAACGAATCTGGGGAAGGGATGCAATAGCCTTCCCGCAAATCTTCTTTGACAATCCCCAGGTTCCGTGTTATGTTAGCGGAAGAATACAGCCCTCCCGGCGCCGGGAGGGGTAGCGGACAAAAGAACAGAAAGGATCATGATGATGAGGAAGCTTGGATTTATTGGATGTGGAAATATGGCAAAGGCGATTTTGGGCGGGATCCTGAAAAAGGGATTGCTGCTCCCGGATGAGGTGACGGCCTCCGCCCTTCACCAGGAGACCCTGGACCGGGCGGCGGCGGAGTATGGGATTCACACCACCTTAGACAACCGGGAGGCGGCGGCGGCGGAAATTGTGGTGCTGGCCGTGAAGCCTCAGTTTTATGAGGAGGTGATCCGGGAGATCCGGGATCAGGTGACAAAGGAGCAGCTGATCCTCTCCATCGCCCCCGGCAAATCCATAGAGACCATCACCGGATGGTTCCAAAAGCCGGTGAAGCTGATCCGCGCCATGCCCAACACGCCGGCCATGGTGGGAGAGGGCGTGACGGCGGTCTGCCCCGCCCCCACCGTCACGGCAGAGGAGCTTGACCGGGTACTCCTTTTGCTCAAATCCTGCGGTATCGCCGAGGTCATGCCGGAACGGCTCATCGACGGCGTGGTTTCCGTCAGCGGCAGCTCCCCGGCCTACGTGTTCCTGATGATCGAGGCCATGGCGGACGGAGCGGTCCGGGACGGCGTCCCCCGCCCCCAGGCCTACCGTCTGGCCGCCCAGGCCGTCCTTGGCAGCGCGAAGATGGTGCTGGAGCTGGGCAAACACCCCGGTGAGCTAAAGGATATGGTATGCTCTCCGGCGGGAACCACCATCGAGGCCGTGGCCGCCCTGGAGCGGGCCGGCTTCCGAAGCGCCATCCTGGAAGGCATGGCCGCCTGCTCCGCGAAAACAAAAAATATAAAATAAAGCAAAACAGAGGGCAGAGACCCCGCCGGTCCTGCCCTCTCGTCTCAGTCAAATCTCCCGCGCCGCCAGACGTTGGCGGCTTCCCTTCGGGAGAAAAAATCTCCGCCTTACTCCCCGATCAGCTTATCCAGAATCTCCTTTGCCAGGATAATATCCCGCTTCTGCTCCGCCCCGGAAATCTCCCTCTCGATGGTGATGTCTCCCTGGTAGCCGATCTCCTTCAGCTTGGCGATAAAGGCCGGGTAATTTACCTTGCCCTGTCCCAGCGCCGTCTCGTCACCCAGACAGTGGCCGTCGGTGGGGTATTTGCCGTCCTTTCCGTGGATTCCCCGGACATACTCGCCAAAGACCTCCAGAGCGTCCACCGGATTGGCCTTTCCGTACATGATCAGGTTGGCCGGGTCCAGGTTGACGCCCACGCAGCCCTTCCCCATGTCCGCCTCGATGTCCTGCATGGCCCGCTTCAGGGTCACCGGCGTCTCCTGGCCGGTCTCGAAGAGAAAGACCTGCCCGTTGGCCTTGCACCGCTCCACCACGTTTTTGCAGGCGGTCAGGACCTCCTGATACTTGGGATCGTAGGGATTCTCCGGCATATATCCCACGTGGGTCACCAGATCCGTCACTCCCAGCTTCTTTGCGAAATCCGATCCCTCCAGCAGCATGCGGATCCGCTCCGCCCGGTACTCGGTGGGCACCAGCCCCAGTGTCAGCTGTCCCTCATAGAAATCCCAGACCTTCCGGCCCTCCCAGCCGCACCAGAAGGCGCTGATCCGCACCTGATTCTCCTCCACAGCCTTATTGATGGCCTCCGCCGCCCGCTCATTTCCCAGCACGGCCCGGTCCCAGCAAACCAGCTGGCAGCACTCCATCCCAAGGGAGCGCAGCTCCTTAAACTTCTCGTCCACATTTGTATTTCTGTCAAGCCAAACAATCGCTCCTACCTTCATACTATCGTCTCCTTTCCAAAAAACAACACAGCGTCAAAGCCTTCCAAATCAGCCCTTCACCGCTCCGGCTGTCACACCGCCCACGATGTGCTTCTGCATCGCCACAAAGAAAATCAAGCTGGGGATCATGGACATCACGATACCCGGAAGGGCATGCTCCCAGTCCGAGGTCTGGGCGGAGAACTGCATATACAGCGCGTTCTGGATGTTCATCGCATTGGCCTTTCCGCCTACGATCAGCTGGTTCGTGATAATATCATTCCAGGTGGCCAGCGTATCCAGCACCACCACCGTGGTCAAAATCGGCTTCAGAAGGGGCAGCACAATGCTGAAATACGTGCGGATCTCCGTAGCCCCGTCAATGCGGGCGCACTCCTCCAGCTCGATGGGCACATTTTTCACAAAGCCATGGATCATGTACACCGCCAGGGGCATACACAGTCCCACACTTACCAAAATATACCCCAGACGGTTTCCCGTCAATCCCACATTCGCCACCAGCTTCGTCAAGGTGATCATGTAGGACTGGAAGGGCACCATCATCGGCATGATGATCAGCACAAAGCACACCTTGCTGATCTTAAAATCGGTCCTGGCCAGCTTGTAGGCCGCCATGGGGGCCAGCAGCGCCACCACCACCACGGAACAGATCGTGTACAGCAGCGTATTGCCGATCAGCAGCGGGAAATTAAATTTCGTCCAGGTCTCAATGTACATATCCAGCTTCCAGCTCTTTGGCAGCGCCATGAAATCCTGAATAATGTCGTTGTAGGGCTTAAAGGAGTTGATGAAAATCAACAGCAGCGGCATCAGCCAAAAGATAGAAAGGATAAAAATAATGATCGTGAGTCCGTTGATCTGTCTCAAATTCTTCGGCTTCTTTTTCATTACGCTTCCACCTCCCTGCTCTTAGTCACCTTCATCTGAATCGCGGTAACGATCAGCACAAATACCACGAATACCAGGGATTTGGCCGTCGCCAGACCGTACTTACTGTTCACAAAAGCTTCCTTATAAATATTGTAGGCCACCGTAACCGTACTGTTTGCCGGTCCTCCCTTTGTGAACACCATGATGATATCGAACAGCTTAAACGCGAAGGTGAGAGAGGTCAGCATACAGATCGAGATAGCCGGCATAATCATAGGGAGAGTAATTCTCCGAAACACCTGGAAGGACCCGGCCCCATCGATTCTGGCCGCCTCCATCAGCTCCTTTGGCACGGCAATGATTCCGGCGATATAGTTCACCATATAGAAGCCAAGGTTCTGCCATACGGCCATCACCACCACCACATAGAAGGCCAGCTTCGAGGTACCCAGCCAGCTCCAGTTGAAAAATTCCCAGCCGGTCACACCGTACAGCGCCTCAAAGCCGGGGCCGAGAATAAATTTCCAGATCAGGCTGATGGCCGTCAGACTGATGATATAGGGAACGTAGTAGAACGCCCGGCCCACGCTGGTGGTCTTGGTCTCCCTGGACATCACGAGAGCCACTGTCAGCGAAATGATATTTACGATAATCACATAAAATACCGCAAACTTCAACGTAAATTTGACGCCCTTCCAGAAAAGAGAGTCATTCGTAAAGATCTTGATGTAGTTGTCCATTCCCACAAACGTCATGCTTTTTCCGATTCCGTTCCAGTCAAAAACGGAATAGTACAGGTTCATGACAAACGGTATATCCGTGGCAAAGAGCACGAAAATCACCGCAGGAAACACAAACAGAGCAAACAAAAGAAAGCTTTTGATTTTTTTGCTTTTACTTGTCAATCGGATCCCCTCCCCGTTAAGATTTCAAAAAACGGCAGTACCGCCGAAAAAGGATGGGGGTACCGGACGCTTTACACAGTCCATGTAACCCCCATTCTCTTATTTTATGAAATTATGCTTCTGTCGGTCCTCATCAGCCGGCTGTCCAGAACTCCTGGAACAGCTGAGTCACTTCGTCCGCGCTCATCTCGCCCATCATATAAGCCTGAAGGTACGGTCCGCAGATATCGGAGTAGCTGGTGGGAGCGATGGTGTGAATCCAGCCATTGGTCTGGCCGGCGGAGATGTAGTTCTTGGCGTCGTTTGCCAGAGCGCCCACTACTTCCTTCTCAGTCTTCACGCCAGGAACAGCGCCGACACCCTCGCACATCCAGTACTGGCCCATCTCAGAGGTCAGAATGTACTCGCAGTATTCCTTCGCCAGCTCCAGATTCTCGGAATCCTTGTTTACGATGTAGGTCCAGTTACAGGAAGAAAGAACCGTAGCGTCCTCCGCGCCGTCGCCTACCGGGCAGGGCAGGAATGCCAGATTCGCGTCCGGATTGAAGGAATCCAGGACAGACTGGCACCAGTCACCCATGTGGATGATGGCAGCCTCGCCGTTTGCCAGCATGTTCTCAGCGGTCTCCCAGTCAACCTCCAGCGGCTTGTCCGGGCCATACTCCAGACACAGATCCAGGAAGCGGAAGAGATTCTGCCAATGGGGCAGATCAGCGAACTGCAGCTCACCGGAGATCAGAGCCTCATTTGTGCCCTCGGCGTCCAGAGACTTGTCGATCATGAAGTGTGTCGCCAGCTGAGCCAGTACCCAGGTCTCCTTCGCGGGCATAGCAAAAGCGGTGATACCTGCGGCATCCAGCTTCTGGCAGGCCTCCTCCAGCTCATCGATGGTGGTGGGCAGAGTCTCAATGCCCGCCTGCTCAAACAGGTCCTTATTGTAAAGAAGTCCCATATTCTCATAGGTCCAGGGAAGGGACTTAATCTCGCCGTCCTCATCTCTGCCGGTCTCCAGAGCATCCTCCTGGAACAGGCTGGTCACATCCGTATCCTCGGTCCATACATAGGCGTACTCATAGTACATCTTCGCGGAAGTACCGGACTCCACGTCAAACACATCCGGGATCTCGCCGGAATTTACCCGGGACTGAAGCAGGGTGGTGGAATCGTTGGCCGCGTGCTGTACCTCGATGGTCACGCCGGGATGCTCCGCCTCAAAGGCCTCCACCATCTCCGCGTACTCATCCAGACCGTAAGCGTGAGCGTCAAACACGGACAAAACCACCTCGTCGTCCGCCATAACCGCCGTCGCCGGAATCATGGTCGCTGCCATCGCTGCGGAAAGCAGGATGGAAATCGTTCTCTTTTTCATGAATAGTTCCTCCTTAAATTTTATATTTTCTCACCGCGGATACGGCGAAAAGTTCAGTGCTTCGCCACGTAGGCCTTGGCCGCCTCCCACTCTCTGAGGGCCAGCTCCACCGATTTCACACCCTCCGAGAGGGGCGCCACCTCAATGGGCTTCTGATCCCGGATACACTCCATAAAGTATTTAATCTCCGTATAGTAGGGACCAAGATTTGATATATTGATGCCGGCGGCATTGCTCTCCACGTTGTACTCCGGGTGAAGATCCGGATGCTCCACCGTTCCATCCTTTTTATATACCGAAAGAGAGGGCTTTTCCTTTCCGTCAAACGTCACCGTGGCCTCCTCAAAATAGGCCCGGAAGCTGGCGCGGAAGGAGAAGGACGGGGACACGTCCCAGATCCCCTCGGCGGTGGCGAACACGTCGCCAAACTCATAGCTGGTGATGATCTGGTTGATCATGCCGCTGTCAAAGGCGGTGGCCTTCACCTCAAAGCTGTCCGGCTCTCCCAGCATATACCGCAGAAAATCCACGTCATGCACGTGCAGATCCAGCACCACGGAGCCGCTGCGGTCCTCCTCATGGAACCAGTCCTCAAAGCCCCAGCGCACATCGCCGCTGAGCCGCTGCATCACGATGGATTTCAATTTTCCATATTTTCCAGTGTCGTAAGCCTCCTTCAGATACCGGTACTCGTCAAAGGAGCGGACCACCTGGCCCACCATCACCTTGCGGCCGGTGCGCTTCTGCGCGTCCACCAGCTTCTCCGCGTCCTCTCTGGTCAGGCAGACCGGCTTTTCCACCAGCACATCCCGGCCCTTTTCCATGGCTGCCACCGCATGACTCACGTGGAGATAGCTGGGCAGACAGATATGTATCACATCCAGCTCCTCCTGCTCGATCAGGTCCATCCCGTATTCATAGGTTTTTGCCTCCGGGAAATGAGAAGCCGCCTTGTCCAGAAACTCTTTTCTGCAATCCGCAAGGGCTGTCACCTGAAGGTCCATCTGCGTTGACAGAGCTTTCAGAGAAAGGTAATGGGTGGTGCCCATTCCGCCGCACCCAATCACGCCTACTTTCATTCCAATCACCTCTTCTTGTTTGTTTGTCCAGTGACTTTACTATTTAAGCAAAAAATAAAAAAAGATCTATGAGCCGCTTCGCCCACTCTCTTTGAGTTGTTTATAAAATACCATTTTTTTAACATTCTGTCAACATTTCAGCAATAATTTTTGGCGCCGCTCTTCTACTTTTTACTGTTTTCACAAAGTTTTGCGGCCCCGTTTAGGCATTTTATACAATTTTTAAAAAGCTGGCGGGACTCTCGCCCCGCCGTTCTTTACATTTTCCCATCTCCCGGAGTATCCGGCGGCGGCCGTCAGCCCACAAAGAACCGGCTGACCGCGTCCCCCGTAAAGCGGTAGTGAATATCGAAAAAATATTTCATGGCCCCGTTCAGGAAGCAGTCGCTGGGGAGACTGGAGTACCGCACCGTGACGGAATCCACCATCTTCCGAAAGCCCACCCGTTTCAGATCACTCCGCACCTCATCCAGAAAAAGATCCCCAAGAGCCGGTATCTTTCCCCCCAAAATGATCAAAGAGGGATTTACCACACAGATCAGATTGCCCAGCGCCTGAGACAGCTCCCAGGCCATCTGGCAGACCAGCTTATGGGCCGGGGGATCCTGGGCGGCGGCCTGTCCCAGCTCCTGAAAGGTGACCGTCTCCTTCCCCTCCAGGGAGGCGATCACACCAAATTCGGAGATGCGCTCCTTCAGCCGGTGCTCGGAAATCATCGCCTCCAGGCAGCCGTGATTTCCACAGACGCACAGAGGTCCCTCCGGGTCCACCGAGTAGTGGCCAAACTGGGTGAAGGAGCCGCTGGCCTTCCCCATCATATTTCCCTCGATAAACAGAGTGGCGCCGATGCCCCGCCCGAAATTCAGGAAAGCAAAATTTTTTTCCGTCGTCACCTCTCCGTATATTTTCTCCGCATAGGCGTAGCAGGCCGTATCCTCCAAAAAGGCCACCGGATACTCAGGGAAGGTCTCTTTTAAAGCGTCGATCAGGCTCTCGCTCCCCATGGCCGGCAGACTCAGCGTGGTGGAGTACACCTCATTGTGGGCCGCGTCGATCATCGCCGACACCACCACGCAGATGCCCAGCACCCGGCCGGGATCGCAGTGCCGCAGAACGGAATCATAGACGCAGGGGATGGAGCAGGTGACATAGGTCTCCTCCGGGGCCAGCTCCCTGGTTTCCTGATAGCGAATGTCCCCTGTCACGTCAATGAGGTAGGCGTAAACCATATTTCCCACCCAGTTCAGCACTACCACAAAATAGCTGTCCGTCCTGACATACAGACAGTTGGGCTTGCGCCCGATGGCAGAGGATTCTCCGGTGCCTCCATCCAGCACAAACTCCCGGGCAATCAGCTCATCCACCAGCGTGGATACCGTGGTCTTGCTCAGCTGATTCGCCTTGGCCAGGTTTGCCCTTGATATGCCCGGGTGGGCGTAGATGGAGGAATACAGCTGTTTCATATTTGTATTTTTGATTAACTGCTGATTAGTCAGCTTCATATCCGGTTCTCCCTTCCAAAGTGCGGCAGCTTGCCGCCCCTTGCGGGCAGTCACAAAATAGCCGCTATCGCTATCTTACCATAGATACCAAAATCCGGCAACAAAGTCATTTTTTTCTGACGGCATTTCCGCGATTCAAAAATTGCTCTGTGAAACCCCGGTGAAATGTGTTAAGATAAAAAATAATCGCTGCTCATTCAAAAGCTTCCCTTTCGGATAAGGGAACGCTTTGTAATATCTACATAAGAAACGGAGGCTTTATTAAAATGAAGAAGTTAAGAGTTGCCATTGTGGGATGCGGGAGGATTTCCGTTTGCTACGCGGACGCGTTTCGCCGTCTTTCGGATGAGGTGGAGCTGGTCTGCGCCGTGGATCCGGTGAAGGAGAAGGCGGAGGTCTTCGCCCGGGAATTTGGCTGCGGGACCGCCGGGGATTTTGACGAGCTGCTGGATCAGCGGATTGACGTGGTTCATCTCTGTCTGCCCCACTACCTTCATCCTGTGCTGGCGGTGAAGGCTATGCGGGCCGGGATGAACGTGCTGACGGAGAAGCCCATCGCCATCTCCCTGCAGGACGCGGACGAGATGCTCCGGGTGCAGAGGGAAACAGGGGTAAAGCTGGGAGTCATTTTCCAGACCAGATATACCAAGAGTGTGGAAAAGCTGAAGGAAATGATGGCCCGGGGGGATTTCGGAAGAATTTTGACCGCCCGGTCCTACCTCACCTGGAACCGGCCTCTGAACTATTATGAGGGGAGCGACTGGAAGGGGACCTGGGACAAGGAGGGCGGCGGCGTGCTCATTGACCAGGCCATCCACAGCATCGACCGGGTGCGGTACATGCTGGACAGCGACGTGGAGTGGATCGACGGCAGCATTCACAATTACGCCCATAAGTTCGTAAAGGTGGAGGACTCCGCCAATGCGGCCATCCAGTTCAAAAACGGCTGCCTCTACAATCTTTACGCCTGCAATATTTACGGAGCCGACTCTCCCATCAATATTGAATTCATCGGGGAAAAGGGGCGCTGCGGCCTGACCCAGGACATGGGGTACTATGAGCTGGACGGCACCTACGCCGAGATTCGAAATACTTATGAGACCACCAATGTGGGCCCCAATTACTGGGGCAGCAGCCATCACATTCAGCTGCGGGATTTCTACCGCTCCGTCCGGGAGGACGCCCCGGTGCTGGTGGACGGTCTGGAGGGCCGGAAAACCCTGGAAATGATCAAGGGGATCTACCTCTCCTCCCTCCGCCGGCAGCGGGTGACACTGCCCTTTGAGGATGTGGTGTACGAGGACGTGAACCGGGCGGCCGGAAAGTAACGCCGCCTCACGCCGCCTCAAACAGCTCTCCGTCCACGATACGGACGATCCGGTTGGCATTTTGCGCGACGGTAAGATCGTGGGTGATCATAACGATGGTGTTTCCCATCTCGTTCAGACGGTGAAACAGCTTCAGCACCTCTTTTCCGCTGTTTTGATCCAAAGCGCCGGTGGGCTCGTCGGCCAGCAGAATCGCGGGCTCTCCCACCAGCGCCCTGGCGATGGCTACCCGCTGCTGTTGGCCGCCGGACAGCTCATTGGGCTTGTGATAGACGCGGTCGGAGAGGCCCAGCATCTGTATTATATTTTCGCTGGTTTCCCTTGCCTCCTTCAATGTCATTCCCCGAATCAGCAGGGGCATGACGATATTTTGGAGCACGTTGTAGGTGGGGATCAGATGGTATTTCTGAAAAATAAAGCCAATTTTATCATTTCGGATCCTGGTGAGCTGCTTTTCCTTCGCCGTATGAATGGAGATCCCATCCAGGGTGTAGGTGCCGCTGTCCGGCTTATCCATGCATCCGATCATATTCATTAAGGTACTTTTTCCCGATCCGGAGGGCCCAAGAATGGCCAAAAATTCTCCCTCCTTCACAGACAGGGAAATATTCTTTAGGGCGTGCAGGCGATTTTCTCCCACAGAATAGTATTTATTGATTCCCTCCATTTCTATGATTGTTTTCATTTCCCCACCCCTTTCATCCAGATTTCTGTGATGACCTCCTCCTGGTTTTCATCCTTCATCAGAAGCACCTCCAGCTCATCACCGGCCTGTAGAATGGAAAAGGTCCTGTTTGTGTCGGTATCAGTATGAACCACCACCGCCACCGGAAGATATACGGTCTTTGTCTCCATTTCCTGTCCGCCATCCTGAAAACCGCCGCCAGGGAAGCTGCCGGAGGAGTCGTTTGGCTGGCCGCTCTTTGCCGTATCCCCGCCCATTTTGCCCCGGCCTTTGTCAAAACCGTCCGCTGAAACGCTGTCAGAGTCTTCCAGTTGTGTCACATCAGAATTTCCCATCTGATCGGGGACAAAATCATCATTTGCGGCGGCGGCACCATTCATCTGGCCGGGGGCATAATCATCCTTCGCGGCAGCGGCATCATTCATCTGACCGGAGGCATAATCATCCTTCGCGGCAGCGGCACCATTCATCTGACCGGGGGCATAATCACCTGTTTCGGCGTTATCCGCGTCTTCTATCTGTCTGGGGGAGAAACCGCCTGCTTCATC
>CAZGRM010000060.1:0-2344 GCA_964528295.1 uncultured Lachnospiraceae bacterium | reverse complement strand
TTTCGGCGTTATCCGCGTCTTCTATCTGTCTGGGGGAGAAACCGCCTGCTTCATCGGCGTCTGGTTCATTTTCCGTGTCCGTTTCATTTTCCGCTCCCTGCTCCTTTGATTTCGTCTCGGTTTCCGACTCCCGCACCTCCGATTTCGCTTCACTTTCCAGTTCCTGCTCTTCCGATTTCGCCCCAGTTTTCGATTCCCGCGCCTCCGATTTCGCTTCGTTTTCCGTCTTTTGTTCCTCCGCCTTCGCTTCGCTTTCCGTTCCCTGTTCCTCCATCCTCGCTTCGGGTTCCGCTCTCCGTTCCTCCGCCTTCGCTTCGTCTCCTGCCCCTTGTTCCTCCGCGTCCACTTCGGTTTCCGACTCCTGGTTCTCCGTTTTCTCTATCCCGGCGCTCTCAGACTCCCTATCTTCGTCCTGACCGTTCGCCACTTCATAATAAGTCAGCTCATTTCCCACAATAGACACTACTATGATCGTCGCCGTTCTTTCTCCCGTCAAAGCTTCTGTTTCCTGGGATGACTCCGCTTCCCCGGCTTCCAGGCCGTCCTGCTCCTCCGTCTCCCGGGATCCCAGGCTTTCCTGCTCCTCCGCCTCCTGGGAGCCTAGGTTTTCTTGTCCCCCCGCCTTCTGGATCCCCAAACTTTCCTGTTTCTCTTCCGCAGTCTCCGCCGCCAGCAGCTCTCTGTCTCCGGTTCCCGCAAACATAATAATCGCCGCTGCCAGCGCCACTCCCCGCACCACCTTCTTTTTCATGACCAGTCTCCTTTCCTCTCCATCCTGTTTCGCTTCAAAACTCTTTCGCTCTCCGCATCAGGCCCGCCGCGGCAAGCAGCCTTGCCTAATTTTTTCCGCCTGAGGCGACAGACATATTGGCTTACTCCGCGTTCAACGCCTCCACCGGCTCCAGTCTGGACGCCTTCCACGCAGGATAAATTCCGAATATGGTACCTGTCAGGACGGCAAACCCCAGGGCGATGAGGCAGGCCGAGACATCCGCTTCCACTCGGACGCCGAACCGCTCCACCACCGGTATCACAATAAAACTGATCAATACGCCCAGCCCTCCGCCGATCAGGCTGATCGCCGCCGATTCGATCAGAAATTCCAGCAAAATATCAGATTTTGGCGTTCCCACCGCCTTCAAAATACCGATTTCATTTGTCCGCTCCTTGACGGAAACGAAGAGAACATTCATAATACCAATTCCTCCCACAAGGAATACAATGGCGGCCATGGCCGACAGCAGCATGGTCAAGATCTGGTTGGAGGACTCTGCGGCCTGCATCTTGCTGCCGGAATCCTCAAAGGTAAATCTCGCGTTGGCATAATTTCTCTCCAGCACCGCCCTTGTACTAGAGATGACCTCGTCCAGCACATTCACATCCCCGGCAATCACGGTAATCACCGGATCAACGCTTTCTCCGGTGATGTATTTTATCCCGGTCTCATAGGGAACAAATACAGTGGTATCCACACTAATGCCGGAGGCCACAGTGCCGCTCTGGCTCAGTACGCCGATCACCGTATACGTCCGGTCATCAATGTAAATGGTGCCATCCTTCGCGGCCGCCGCGCTTCCGAAAATCTCCGCCGCCGCGGAGGACCCCAGCACACATACTCTGGATTTCTGACTGCTGTCCTCGTCCGAAATGAAATAACCCTCGGCCATGGTCAGCTTGCTCACCTCCGCATAGCTCTCCGGGACTCCTGCCACGGTATAATTCTGGGCGGAGGTCAGCTCTCCTCCCTCCACGGATCCCCTTGAACTGTAGGATATGGTTACCCCCGTAATGCCCTGCACGAAGGCCTCGATGTCCTCCACATCCTCCATGCTTAAAATGATATGCTCCTGATTCAGGCGGTCCTCCACCATGCTGGTCTCCGCTTCCTCCTCGTCTGCCGAAAGACTGTCCTCCGTCTCAGAAGCGGCGCCTGACTCCGGCGTATTTTCCTCCTCCGCCAGACTCCCTGAACCGTCATCCGAAAGATCGCCATCCATATCAGAGCCGCCATTCTCCGCACTGCCGTCTCCACCCATGCCGGGGCCACCCGCGCCTGCGTTTTCTCCGCCCATATCAGAACCGCCATTCTCCGCGTTGCCGTCTCCCCCCATGCCGGGGCCACCTGCATCCGCACTTTCTTCGCCCATATCAGAACCGCCATTCTCCACGCTGCCGTCTCCACCCATGCCGGGGCCACCTGCATCCGCACTTTCTCCGCCCATGCCAGGGCCACCCGCACCTGCGCTTTCTTCGCCCATATCAGAGCCGCCGTCCTCCGCGTTGCCGTCTCCCCCCATGCCGGGGCCACCTGCGCCTGCGTTTTCTCCGCTCATATCAGAACCGC
>CAZGRM010000059.1:0-16117 GCA_964528295.1 uncultured Lachnospiraceae bacterium | reverse complement strand
CCATGTCCCCCACCTACTCCATCTGCCAGGACCACGGCTATCTGGACGGAGAACAGTTTGAGTGCCCCATCTGCGGCAGAAAGACAGAGGTCTACAGCCGCATCACCGGCTACTACCGCCCGGTCCAGAACTGGAACGACGGCAAGACCCAGGAGTATGAGAACCGGAAGCTGTATCAGGTGACCGGCCAGGTAGGCTGCTGCCGCAAATCCGGTTACCGGATGGGCACCCAGGTGACCGTGGAGGAAAGCGCCTATGGAGCGGAGGCTGAGGCGGAGCGCCCCGTCAGGGAGACCGGGGAGGTCCGGCAAAAAAGCGAGCCGGTCCGGGCGGATCGGATAGCGCCCCAGAATGCCACAGTCCGCTACCTCTTCACCACCAAGACCTGCCCCAACTGCCGCATCGCTAAAAAAATGCTGGGGGATCAACCCTATACCGTGGTGGACGCGGAAGAAAACCAGGAATTGGTAAACAAATACGGCATCATGCAGGCCCCGACTCTGGTGGTCCTCCACGACGGCATAGTAGATAAATACGTAAACGCCTCCAATATCAAACGATATGTGGACGTGAGATAACCCGCAAAAGCATCCCGGTGTCCGGGGTGCTTTTTTGGTGTGGAAAAAGGAGGCTTTCGCAATGAATATTCTTCTGGAGTTACTGCAAAAATATATATTTATTCCGCTTGACATTTTCAGGAAAAACCAGCAAAATAAACCCATACAAAACAAACTGGACGCATGGCTTGTATTTCTCTGTGCGGATGAACCGGAAATGATGATAAGGCTTATCACGGATTGGGCGGAATTCAAACCCATGTACAGGCAGGTGTATGAGATATCGGAGAGAAAAGAAAAGGATTAATTTTGTGATAAGAATTGAGCGGGTGAGGATTTTAGCAATTCACACCCGCTTTACGCTTTGCGTTTCATCTGCTATAATAGCTGAAATCAGGGAGGCAATGAATTTTATGGATTATCAGCTTCACAGAGTAAAGGATTTGGAAATAAAAAAGAAAAGTAAAAAAGGAATCATGCACCTGGTCTTCGGCAGGACCGGGATACTGCTGGGCTGCCTGCTGCTGCAGATACTGCTTCTGTTTGTGGGACTGAGAGCTCTGGCGGAGTATGTGTATGTGTTCTTTGGCGGATACCTGGCCTTCGGATTTGTGATTTTGCTGATCATATTAAACCGGACGGACAATCCCACCTTTCAGCTGGCCTGGGCGTCTCTGGTTCTGCTGTTTCCGGTCTTCGGCGGACTTCTTTATCTGTATGTGGAGATTCAGCCCGGCACTGCCATGCTGCGGGGGCGGTTCATGGAGGTGGAGAAGGCTACCAGAGATTATACCAGCCAGGATCCCGGGGTGCTGGAGGAGCTGAAGAGCCGCGACACGCGGGCCGCCCAATTGGCCCACTACGTGGGGAATAACGGATATCCCATCTACAAAAATACGAAGGTGACTTATTTCCCCAGCGGGGAGGCGAAATTTGAGGAGCTGCTTCGCCAGCTTTCCAAAGCGGAGCGGTTTATTTTTCTGGAATATTTCATCGTTTCCGAGGGTTTCATGCTGGACTGTGTGCTGAAGATCCTGAAGGAAAAAGTGAAGGAGGGGGTGGAGGTGCGCTTCATGTACGACGGCATGAACGAGCTGACCAACATTCCCCACAGCTTTCCCGATGAACTAAAGGGGGCCGGGATCCGGTGCAAGATCTTTTCCCCGGTGTATCCGGTGATCTCCACTCACTATAACAACCGGGACCACCGGAAAATTGTGGTGATCGACGGCCGCACCGCCTTCACAGGCGGAGTGAATCTGGCCGATGAGTATATCAACTGCAAGGAGCGGTTCGGCCACTGGAAGGATGCGGCCGTCATGCTTCAGGGGGACGCGGCGCAGAGCTTCACAGCCATGTTTCTGAGGATGTGGGCCATGTCGGAGAAGGTGGAAAACCTGGCCCTCTATGTGCGGCCAACCGCAAAGAGCGGGGAGGAGTCCGAAGGCTTTGTGATGCCCTACGGGGAAAATCCTTTCTCCGAGGAACGGATCGCGGAGCGGATTTATGTGGAAATTCTCAGCAGCGCCAGCCGGTATGTCCACATCATGACCCCCTACCTGGTCCCGGATCATGAGATGCTGCAGGCGCTGATCTACGCGGCGGAGCGGGGCATTGATGTAAAGCTGATTCTGCCCCACATTCCGGACAAAAAGTACGCCTTTGCCCTGGCCCACTCCTATTACAGGCGGCTGATGCGGGCGGGTGTGCGGATTTACGAGTACACCCCCGGCTTTGTCCACTCCAAGGTCTTTGTCAGCGACGACGCTCGGGCTGTGGTGGGAGCCATCAACCTGGATTTCCGCAGTCTGTATCTCCATTTCGAGTGCGCCGCCTTCCTCTATCAGGTCCCGGAGATCCAGGCCGTGGAGGACGATTTCCGGGCCACTCTCCCCAAATGCCAGCTGATCACCCCCTTCGACGTCCGCCACGACAAATGGACCAGAAAAGCCGCCGGCAAACTTTTAAAAGTAGTAGCGCCGCTGATGTGACCACCAGTTCAGCCATGCTAGAAAAGGAGCAAACACCCCGTGCAAGTTTACTTGCTAAGGGGTGTTTGCTCCTTTTTGAATGTGCAAAACGCCATTCAGCCACAGACGTGAGCCGCATCAAGCGGCGATAGCCTGCGAAGCAGGCGGTCTGTGGCCTGCGTGGCGTCCGGGAAACGCCCATCCCGCTGCGCAAGTTTACTTGCTAAGGGGTGTTCAGGAAACCACTTACAGCTTTACGAATCAAAAACTTTATGTTATAGTGACACAAGGTGACCGAATCATTTCAGCGGCCACCTTGGTTTGCGTTAATGGAAATCATACGGAACGGGGATCGGATATGTGGGAAAAACGGATTGAGCAGACAAAGGAAATGCGCCGCCAGCAGGAGCTGGGAGGCGGCGAGGCCAGAATAGAGCGGCAGCACGAAAAAGGAAAGATGACGGCCCTGGAGCGGATTACCTATCTATTGGATGAGGACTCCTTCCACCCCGTGGACAGCTTCTTCCAGACCAGGGAGGACAGCGCCTCCCTGCTGAAGGGAAAAACCTACCTGGGGGACGGTGTGGTGACCGGCTGGGGCACCATCCACGGCAGGAGAGTGTGCGTGGCCGCCGAGGACTTCACCGTCATCGGCGGCACGCTGGGAGAAATCCACGCCCAGAAAATCTGCGCCGTCCAGGATCTCTCCTATGATATGAAGATCCCTATGATCCTGCTGAATGACAGCGGCGGCGCCCGGATCGAGGAGGGGATTCTGTCCCTGAGCGGCTACGGCGGCATGTTTCAGCGCCATGTGCGCTCCTCCGGAGTGGTACCCCAGATTGCGGCGATCCTTGGCCCCTGCTCTGGCGGCGCCTGCTACTCCCCGGCCCTGTGTGATTTTGTATTTATTGTTAGGGATCTGAGTAAAATGTGCCTCACCGGCCCCGCCGTGGTGGAATCGGTGCTGGGAATGAAGACCACCCTGGAGGAGCTGGGAGGCACCGAGGTTCACGGCAGAAGGAGCGGAGTGGCCCAGGTGGTCTGCCAGGACGAGCGGTCCTGCCTGGACAGCATCCGCACCCTGCTCACCTACCTGCCCCAGAACAGCAGCCCCGAGGCCTCCGCCCAGCTGCTGAGGCTCCACGGCCGGAACAAGGAGCCGGGGATGGGCCCGGAGGGCCGCTTCCGCCAGCCCGAGGGATTGGGCGGCGGAGAATTTCTTGAAACCGGCTATGACAGGCCGGGAAGCGGGAAAAGGTCCGGCGGCAGATACGCCTCCCCGGAGGGGGCCCCGCACAGCCGCCCGGAAGCTGCCGGCAAGAGCGGCGGCCTTCAGAGCTGGCTGAGCACGGTCCTGAAAAATGGCGGTTCCGCTCTCCAGGCGGAGAATGGCGGAGCTGCCGAGGCGGACAGCCGGGCCCTGCTGGAGGGCCGCTGCCACACCATCTGGGAGATCCTGGGGCGGCAGCACACACCGATCGCCTCCCGGCCCTTCCAGGAGATCGTGCCGGACAATTCCAGGCGGGTCTACGATGTCCACGAGGTGATTTACAATATCCTCCGAAACGACAGCTTCTACGAGATCCACCGGGATTTCGCCCCCAACGCGGTGGTGGGCTTCGGCATCTTTGACGGAAAGGTGCTGGGGATCGTGGCCAACCAGCCCAACTATATGGGGGGCTCCATCGACTATCACGCCGCGGACAAGATGGCCCGGTTCATCCGGTTCTGCGACTGCTTCAATATCCCGCTGCTCACCCTGGTGGACGTGCCCGCCTTTTTCCCGGGGCCGGAGCAGGAGCAAAACGGTATCATCCGCCACGGCGCCAAGATCCTCTACGCCTACTCCGAGGCCACGGTGCCGAAGGTGACGCTGATCCTCAGAAAGGCCTACGGAGGGGCCTTCATCGCCATGAACTGCCGCATGATGGGCGCCGACCTGGTTTTCGCCTGGCCCATAGCGGAGATTGCCGTCATGGGAGCCGAGGGGGCCGTCCGCGTCATCAACCGCCGCCAGATCGAGTCCGCCCAGGATCCGGTCCGGGAATACGAGCGGCTGAAGCAGGAGTATGAGGACCAGTTTTCCAACCCCTTCCTTGCGGCCAAGAAGGGATATGTGGATGAGATCATCCTGCCGGAGGAGACGGTGGAGCGGCTGACAGAGGCCTTCCGCCTCCTGGAGACAAAAAAGCAGGAGGGCCCCTCTCACAAAAAGCACGGAAACATTCCTCTATAGTAATCGGGATCAACTACATAACAGGAGACACACATGATATTTTCAACCTACAAATTTATTTTCTTATTTTTGCCGGTAACCTTCTGCGGCTACTTTTTGCTGAACCATTTCCGGTATTATTCCATCGCCAAGATCTGGCTGGTGCTGGCCTCCCTCTACTTTTACGGTCAGGGCAGCCCCGATTTCTTCCCCTTCTTTCTGGGGAGCGTGGTGGGAAACTACGTGGTGGGGACCTGCCTGGTCAATATGGACGGGGAGCAGAAGCTTCAGCGGAAGCTTTTGCTGTTCCTAGGCGTCATGGCCAATGTGGGACTGCTAGGCTACTATAAGTATACGGATTTCTTCATCCAGAACGTCAATGCGCTGACCGGGAGCGACTATGCGCTGAAGCATATCGTGCTTCCCATCGGTATTTCCTTTTTTACCTTCCAGCTCATTGCCTTTCTGGTGGATTCCTACCGGGGAGAGACGAAGCAGTACGACATCATCAATTACCTGCTGTTCATCACCTTCTTCCCCCAGCTCATCGTGGGCCCCATCATTCACCACGGGGAGGTGGTTCCCCAGTTTGAGAATGAGGACCGGCTGAAGCTGAACGGGGACAATGTGGCCGCGGGGCTCTTCCTCTTTTCCATCGGCTGCGCCAAAAAGATTCTGCTGGCGGATCCGCTGACCACGGACGCCCAGGCCTTTTTCGGCAATATCACCGATTCCCTGCCCATGATCGAATCCTGGTACCATTCCATTGAGTATACGGTGTCCTACTACTTTGACCTGTCCGGATACGCCGACATGGCCATTGGTTTGGGTCTGATGTTCAACATTGTGATCCCCCACAATTTCGATTCCCCCTACAAGGCCCGGAATTTCCAGGATTACTGGAAACGGTGGCACATGACCCTGTCCCGCTTCCTGAGCGCCTACATTTTCCGGTCCGTTTACCGCAAGGGGGACAGATGGAGAAACTACTATGTGGCCACCATGGTGACCTTCTTTGTGTCCGGCTTCTGGCACGGGGCGGGCTGGACCTTTGTGGTCTGGGGGCTGGTCAACGGAATCTTTGTGTGTACCGCCGCCTGGATGCGCCGCAAAAATAAAAAATTCCCGGCGCCCCTGGCCTATGTGCTCACCGCGGTGGGAGTGGTGGCGGCCCGGGTCCTGTTCGTCTCCAGCACCTTCACGGATGCCTGGAACGTTTACCGGGGCATGGTCAATTTCGGTTCCCTGGGCGGCAGCCTGTATGAGATCCTCCGGCACGGCTGGGGCTTTGTGAAGACCAATGGGGATTGCAGCCTGCTGATTCTGGCGGGACTGTTTATCTGCTGGTTCCTGCCCAACTCCAGGTCGATGGCGGAGAAATTCCGTCCCACCTGGAAGACGGCGGTGTATGCGGCGGTGCTGCTGGTGCTCTGCCTCATGCAGATGAATCAAGTAGTACAGTTCCTGTACTTCCAGTTTTAAGGACAGCGAAAGGAGGAGACAATGAAAAAGAGTAAAACATGGCTGGCGGTCTTTTTCGGCGTGGTCATTGCCGGTATCGCGCTCTTTATGGCCGTCAACTTCTGGGCGGATCCCACCGGGTACTTTTCTGTGGAGCGGGGGGCCGGTGAGGTGGACGCCAACGGCTATACCAGGGCCGCAAAGAGCAAATATCTGAAAAAATACGCGGAGGAATACAATGCGGTGGTGCTGGGGGGCTCCAAGTCGGGAGTGCTGAGTACCGAGCTGCTTTCTGAATATACGGGAAAAAATTATTACAATTTCTATGTGGCCTACGGCTGTTTCGCCGATTTCCTCACCTATGCCCGGTATCTCATTGATACCGCAAATATAGAGGAGATCACCCTCCATCTCAGCAGCATTGAGGTGCAGAAATATTCCAGAGCCGACACCAACGAGATCTACGAGGTGCCGGCGGTGGTGGAGGGCAGCGCGCTGGATCTGGTGATGGAAAACCTGAACTACCTCTGCCGGAACATCACCTCCACCCTGGACTATCTCCGGGAGGGCACCGACAATCTGGAGAAGGGCATGGACAATCTGGCCACGGGGGAGCGGAATTACAGCTATCCCTACAGTCTGATGGAGGAGGACTGGGAGGGCTATGTGGAGGAGTACGTGCTGCCCCGCTACCAGAACAATCTAAAAAATCTTTTCAACGGCAAGGAGCCCTCCGTCCCGGCCATCAAGAAAAATATAGCGGCAATGAAGGAGATCAAGTCCCTCTGTGATGAGCGGGGCGTGACGCTGAAGGTGGTGATCGGCCCCACCTTCCTGGCTGAGCTCTACAAGGTGGAGGGACAGAAATATTACGATTATCTCAGGGAGCTGGTAAAAATCACGGAGCTGTGGGATTTCAGCGGCTTTATTCCGGAGAACCTGAACCCCTACAATTTCGTCAACGAGGGCCACTACAAAAACACGGTGGCGGATTTGATGGTGAATATCATGTACGGCAAGGAGCAGCGGGATGGCTTCGGCGTCCTGCTGACGGAGGACAACATTGAGGAATACCTCCAGAACCGCCAGGCGGATTTTGAGCGTCTGAAGCAGGAGTATGAGGAGACGGGAACGGTGGAGCTTTACACCATGGAGGACGACAGCTTTATTCCCGGAAAGAGAGAGTAGAATGGCTGCGGGATTGTGACGCGTAAAAAACACCGCGCAGCCCTTTGTCTGGGACTGCGCGGTGTTTTTTTACGCAAATAAGCACCTCTTGCGGAAAGCAATTTCTAGCTTAACAAATACAAATTCTGCATCGCCCGATCCGGGATCAGCACCTCCATGTGCTCCTCAAAGTACGCGTCCATGCCCGGCGTATATTTGCAGGAAAGGGCGTATTCGGAAAGCACATTGCACACCTTATTGAACTGCTGGGCGGAGCTTTCCGCCTTCCGCAGGATCAGATAAAAGTGGCCGTCCTCAGGATTCTTGTACAGGGTATTGGGTCCCTCAAAGACGGGGCCAAGGACCTGGGAAGCCCGGATGGCGTCGTCCAGAGTGTGGAAGAGGTAGAACCTGGTCAGATTGCGCAGCTCCTCCTCGGCCTCCTCCGGCACATCGGCGGAGGGAGTCTCCTCCTTCGTCTTGGAGGCGGAGCGCTTCTTTGCCTCGGAGATCCGCTTGATCAGGCCCAGAATGTCGTCGGCCCCCTCGATCCGGTCCTTCAGGTCGGAGAAGGAAAAGCCGCCGTCTCCCTCCTGATCCTCCGGTGAAAAGCGGGCGAATCTGGTATCCAGCTCCTCGGGATCCTCTACCTTTGTGATAATCAGGATGATGGCATCCAGGGAAACCGGGATCGCCTCTATAACCAGCGGAGTATTATCCGCCTCAAAGCCAAAGTCCTGGGCAGCAAGCTGCATCATATCCTGGAACAAAGCTTTTGCCTTGTCGGTGCCGTAGGCCAGCTCGCTGAGCTTAATCTCCCGGTTCGCCAGATCCTCCTTTGTCAAGGTGCAGCGAATTTGCTTGTCACTGATCTTTTCGATCTTCATTCAATCACATCCTTACCCATATCAGCGCCCCGACACCGGGTTCGCGCTGAAAAATTTTTGCGTCTGCTCTTTTATATTATGCCGACTGCCGCAAAGACTCAAAAACTTTGCTAACAGCCACTACAAAGACTCAAGAAAATGCCGCGCATTTTCTTTCGTTATCTTATGGGCCGCTGTCGCGGCTGCGCTGTTCACTTCGTTCACAGCTTGAAGACGCTTCGCGTCTTCCCACTGAAAATAAAGACAGCCACTACAAAGACTCAAGAAAATGCTACGCATTTTCTTTCGTTATCTTATGGGCCGCTATGCGGCTGCGCTGTTCACTTCGTTCACAGCTTGAAGACGCTTTGCGTCTTCCCATAAGATATATTATATACGCTTTTCCGCAAATATGTAAAGCGGATACGGAATCAGCCCGCAGAAAATAATTGGGAGGTCTGCATAAAAAATGAAAAAACACTTGCAGAACATCCTCATATTATATATAATAGATAACAGAAAGAATGAATGGATCCGGATGGAAAGGGGGACAACCGGTCAATCGCTGTACTTTCCGTCAAAAAATCAAGCCGAAAAAACCGGAATCCATTCTCCTTTCAAAACTCCTTTTACGCATTATAATCAATTTATATTTTTTACGCAAGTAAAATAATTATGAAATACCGCCAAGGAACATAAAATGGCAGAAAGGCCGGAAATTGGTATATCACAGAGCGCCTCCGGTGAAGGTTCGTCGGCGGAAAAGAGAGGAAGGATCCTAATCTACGAGACAAAGCGCAGACGGCAAAGGGCGGTCGCGGAGGCTCTGATGAAGGAGCTTAAAGACTACCAGGAGTCGGGGACACGGCTATACCTGGGCGATCGGCCCTGCGGTCCCCGGGAGATCGTGAGAGCCTGCGTATTTTCAGAAAATGTGGAGTACATGCGGGACTTCGTCATGAATGACAAGGAGAAGGTATCAGAGATCCATTTTGTGAAGCTCAGGGAAAAATAAAGGAAAGGAAAACAGCCTGGCTGGCGCAGTTCCCCTTATTGCGGTATTTTACAACCCAGCTGTGACAGGTTTCTTATTTTTTTATAAATATCCCTGAAAAATTAATGACGATTTCTGCCGGAACTGTTATAATGACGAGAACGCAGGCCGCAAAAAAGCGGCCGCGGGCGGAGCTATCTTGTGGGGGTAACAGAAAGGGGAAGTACAGCGATGAGAGAAAAACAGATTTTTTTCAGACGGCTGGGCGCGTTGATCGCCGGGGTCGGTCTGTTGGCGATTATAGCGGTGTGCGCGCATAAGTTTTTGCCCACCCGGCAGCGGATGGACGCGGATACCTATTTTGGAAAGCTGGGAGAGACGGAGGCGGCCGTGATCGTGGAGGACCACATCGCCCAGGAGCGGGCCATGGTGCTGGACGGCGGCAGTATTTACATTGATTATACCCTGGTTCAGAGGGAGCTGAACTCCAGGTTTCACTGGGACGCCTCGGTGGGGCTGCTGCTCTTTACCACGGCGGATCAGACCTTTGAGATCATGCCAAACAGCTCCGCCTACACGGTGGACGGAGAGAGCTTTGACGCGGGGTATGACATCCTGAAAACCACCTCATCGGGCATGTATCTGTCCATGAATTTTATGCAGCAGTATTCGGATCTGAGGTGTCAGATGTATGAGTCTCCCTACCGGGTGGTGATCACCTATGGCAGCCGCCAGGTGACCGCGGCGAAGCTCTCCCGGGATACGGCGGTGCGGTATCAGGGGGGCATCAAGAGCCCCATCCTGACGGAGGCGGCGGAGGGCACGGAGGTGACGGTGCTGGAGCAGATGGAGAACTGGAGCCAGATTGTGACGCCGGACGGCTACATCGGCTATGTGAAGAATAATAGGCTGAAGGATATGGAGCAGATTCAGAGGGAGACAGTCTACGCGGGCACGGAGTACACCAGCATCTCTCTGGATGAGAAGGTAAATCTGGTGTGGCACCAGATCAATTATGCGGAGATGAATGGCAACCTGGCCGGGGACACGGCCAGCATGACCGGGGTGAATGTGATCTCCCCCACCTGGTATTTCCTGGCGGACAACACAGGGGAGATCCAATCCTTTGCCAGCGCCTCTTACGTGCAGGAGGCCCATGCGGCGGGACTCCAGGTCTGGGCCCTGATCAGCAATTTCAGCGAGGATGTGAGTACCACGGCGCTGCTGGCCTCCCGGGTGGCCAGGCAGAAGGTGCAGAACTATCTGGTGAATCAGGCCCTGGAGCTGGGCTTCGACGGTATCAACATAGACTTTGAGGGAATCGCCCAGGAGGCGGCCTACGACTACGTACAGTTTATGAGAGAGCTGTCCATTCTCTGCCGGAGGAATAAGATCATCCTTTCGGTGGACGTTCCGGTTCCCATGGATTTTTCCAGATATTATAACCGGAGAGAGCTGGGCGTGGTCTGCGATTACGTGATCATGATGGGATACGATGAGCATTATGCCGGCTCCGATTTGGTGGGCAGCGTGGCCTCCATGGATTTCGAGCAGACGGGCATCGAGAATATGCTGACCGAGGTTTCCAAAGAGAAGCTGGTGAGCGCCATCCCCTTCTATACCAGACTGTGGTACACCGAGACCCTGGCGGACGGGAGCGCCAGCGTCACCAGCGAGGCGCTGGGGATGGAGCAGGCAAAGCAGGTGCTTTCCGAAAATGGAGTGACCACCTCCTACGATGAAACCACGGGACAGCAGTACGCCCAGTGGACAAACGCGGAGGGAAAGCTGTGCCAGGTGTGGCTGGAGGATGAGAACTCCGTGGCGGCCCGGGCCGGCTTCGTGAAGCAGTATGAGCTGGGAGGCATCGCGGCCTGGATGCTGACCAACGAGGAGGACTGGGTCTGGAGCGTGATCAGTCAGAATATTCAGTAGGGATACGATGCGGCGCGTGATGGCGCCGCCCACAGTCCCGACGGCGTTTTCCAGAGCGTGTTTGAAAATTGCTTGTGCCTGGATGGCTGATCCAATTTGTGGGATATCCGAGTCCGATTGAGGAGGCGTAGTGGGGCTACGCTGACGAAATCGGGCTCGGATAGGCCGCAAAGTGGGGCTGCCAGACAGGTGCAATGAATTTTCAAACACGCTCTAGGTTTCCTGAACTGCTTAGAAGACCGGAGAGCCGCCGGGGCTCTTTTTATCCTGAAATAATGGTAGTATCTTGCGCTGGCAGAAAAAATGCTTTATAATCAAGCGGTGAATAATGGAAACCACGGAGGACGACGGAATGGAGACACCGATTCAGAGATTGATTTGGGATGAGAATGACGGAAATGAATTGTATATAAAACGGGATGATCTCCTGCCCTTTTCCATCGGAGGAAACAAGGTGAGGATTTCGGAGGCGTTCTATGAGGACATGAAGGCCAGGGGCTGTGACACCATGATCATTTACGGAAGCCGCCACTCCAATCTCTGCCGGGTCCTCTCCAATCTCTGCCGCAGCCGGGGCACAGAGTGCTGGATGATCTGTTCCCATGAGGAGGGGGAGGAGGACGCCCCCACCAACAACACCCATCTGATCCAGTGGACCGGAGCCACAGTGGTGCCCTGCAAAAAGAGCGAGATTGCGGATACGGTGGAGGCCGTGATGAATCAGATCCGGGAAAAGGGTGGAAAACCTTACTATATATATGGAAATAAATTCGGAGTGGGCAATGGGGGGGTGGCTTCCACCGCTTATTGCAATGTCTACGCCCAGTTCAGAGGATACGACTATATTTTCTGCGCTTCCGGCACCGGGGCGACACAGTCGGGGCTGATCTGCGGCCATCTGCTGGCCGGGGACGAGACGAAGATCATGGGAGTGATGATTTCTTCCCGGGAGACAGACCGGGCCAGGCAGGTGATTCAGGAGGGGATCCGGGATTACTTCGGGAAAAACCGGCTGTCTCTGCCGGCGGATTTCGCGGACGAGATTCATCTGCTGGACCAGTACCGGCAGGAGGGCTATGGGAAATACGACCGGCGGGTGGAGCTCTGTCTCAGACAGCAGTATCTGCAAAACGGAATTCCCCTGGATCCCATCTACACGGCGAAGGCCTTCTGGGGAATGTCAGAGTATATAAAAGAAGCGGGAATTCGGAACAGCCGGATTTTATTCCTGCATACAGGAGGGACCCCCCTGTTTTTTGACTATTTAAGCAAAACAGATCGCATTGCGGTATGAGCGGCGGGGATCGGTCCGCCGTCAGGCCATTGACGGAAATCATTTGGAGGGAGACATGCTGATTTCAGTAGTGATACCCTGCTATTATTCAGAGAAAACCATCCGCAGGGTGGTGGAGCTGGTGATGGCGGAGTTTGAGAAGAATGAAGGATATGAGTGTGAGTTTGTGCTGGTGAATGATGGCTCCAGGGACGGCACCTACGAGGAGATCAAAAAGCTGGGCCGGGAGTACCCCAACGTCTGCGGGGTGAATTTGATGCGGAATTTCGGGCAGCATAACGCGCTGATGGCTTCCCTGAAATTTGCCAGGGGAGAATATATTCTGGGAATGGACGATGATATGCAGACCCATCCCTCCCAGATTTTTAAGCTGATACATAAAATAGAGGAGGGCTATGACCTGGTTTACGGCGTCTATCCCAGCAAAAAAAATTCCTGGATAAAGAATTTTACCAGTGAGCTGAATCGGGTGACCTCCCGGATCATGCTGAACCGGCCCAAGGAGATTGTCTCCAGCAATTTCTGGATCATCACCCGGTCCGTCCAGCAGGAGGTGGTGAAGTACGACAGCTTCAACCCCTACATAGACGGAGTCTTTTACCGGGTGACCCACAACATCGGAAACGTGAGTGTGGAGCATTTCAAGCGGGAGTGCGGCACCTCCGGCTATACCCTGAAAAAGCTGATCAATCTGTGGCTGGCCTACTGGAATTTCTCCGTGATTCCGCTGCGGATTTCCTTTTTCCTCGGTATTTTTGCCGCAATAGCCGGAGTGATCATCGCCCTGCTGATCATCATCAATAAAATCCTCTACCCCGATATCCCGGTGGGCTGGTCCTCCACCCTGTGTGTGATGGTGGTGTTCTTCGGCTTGACCTTGATGGTATTGGGGATCGTGGGAGAGTATCTGGGTAAAATTATTTTGATCCTGAACAAGACGCCCCAGTACGTCGTCCGGGAAACCATAAACGGGGGCCCCATGATCGGGGAGACCACCGGACCGGTACCTGCCGCCGAGAGGGAGGCGGCCGCGGCGAAAGACACGCGGAAGGAGAATAAGGCTTGAAAAAGATCATGATACTGGGGGCCAGTGTCTATCAGGTCCCCCTGATAAAAACAGCCAAACGGCTGGGTTTGTATACCATCGTGGCCAGCATAGACGGAGATTACCCCGGCTTTGACCTGGCGGACAAGGTTTATAAAATCAATACTGTGGATAAAGAAGCGATCCTTCAGGTGTGCCGCCAGGAGCAGGTGGACGGAATCTGCACCACGGGCACCGATGTGGCTGTGTCCACCATCGGTTATGTGTGCGGCCACATGGGGCTGGCGGGGATCTCCGAGGAGGCGGCGGTCCTGGCTACGGACAAGGCCCGGATGAAGGAGGCCTTCCGGAAGGAGCAGGTATCGGCGGCGAAATTCCGGAGAGCCGAAAGCCTGGAGGAGGTGTACGCCGCGGCGGAGGAGATCGGTCTTCCCGTCGTGGTAAAATGTGTGGACAGCTCCGGCAGCCGGGGCATCACTCTGGTGAGGAGCCGGGAGGAGCTGCCCGAGGCCTACCGCAGGGCGCTGGAGCGCTCCGGCAAGGACTATGTGCTGGTGGAGGAGACCTTGGGAGGGACTGAGATCGGTGTGGACGGCGTGGTGCGGGATCATGAGCTGGTTTTTCTGGCTCCCCACGAGAAATTTGTCTATCACACGGACCGAATCACTATCCCGGCCGGGCACGGCTTCCCCTACCGGGGCACGGAGCAGGTGCAGCGGGAAATTGCCGAGCAGATGCGCCGGGCGGTGAAGGCTCTGGATCTGAACGACTGCTCCGTGAACGCGGACGTATTCGTGGACGGAGACCGGGTATCCATCATCGAGATTGGAGGAAGGACAGGGGCCACCTGTATCCCGGAGCTGATTTCCATGCACTACGGCTTTGATTTCTACGAGAAAATATTGAAGAACGCGTTGGGAGAACCGGTGGATTTTCACCCGGAAAAGCAGGGAGTCTTCTGTATGGCGAAGCTGCTGATGAGCCCGGTGGACGGAATCCTCACCGGCATCGATGAGCGGAAGCTGGAACAGATCCGCGGCAGAGGAGTGGTGGCGGCGCTGGACTTCCCTGTGGGACATCCGGTGGAGGCCATGCAGAATGGCACCACTCGGATCGGCCACGTGGTGGCGGAGACGGAACGGGTGGAGGAATTGGACGAGATCGTGAATCAGGTCTACTCCTGCCTGGAGGTGGACGGAGTGTCGCTGGAGGAGCTATGGAGAAAATAAAGAATTATCTGTTTTTGCATTTTGCGGTGGTGCTGTTTTCCTTCACCAGCGTATTTTCCAAATCGGCCTCCATTCAATTCAACGCCGGAGGTCTGGGCAATCCAAAGCTTTACCTGTTCGTCTTTCTGATGTTTTT
Organism: uncultured Lachnospiraceae bacterium; assembly: GCA_964528295.1. Classification (GTDB taxonomy): domain Bacteria; phylum Bacillota; class Clostridia; order Lachnospirales; family Lachnospiraceae; genus Choladousia. Next base: position 1,245 of record CAZGRM010000059.1, on the reverse strand, counting down.
TGACTGCTTTGTATACGCCATCTGCTGGCAGAAGATCATCAAAAAATTTGACCTGAACATCGGCTACGCCAACCGCAGCGTCTATCTTTTGTGGAGCCAAATCTGGGCGGTGGCGATTTTCCGTGAAAGCCTGTCGGCGCGGAACGTGATCGGGCTGGTGATCGTGTTGATCGGTGTGATCGTGGTGTCCCTGAGCGCGGAGCAGAAAAAATAGAGGGGATAAAAAATGCTTCCATATTTATTATTGATGTTCGCGGGAACCTTTTTCTCCGCCATTTCCCAGATTCTGCTGAAGCAGAGCTCCGGGAAAACTTATAAAAATATTATATTCGAGTACTTAAACTGGCGGGTAATTCTGGCCTACGGGATTTCCTTCTCCGTACTGCTGCTGAACACCTACGCCTATACCAAGGTGGACATGAAGTACGGCGCGGTCATCGACACCTTCAGCTACGTATTTGTCATGGTGCTGTCTTACCTGATTCTGAAGGAAAAATTCACCAGGGGACAGCTGGTGGGGAATCTGATTATTATCACAGGGGTTATGGTATACACCCTGTAGCTGAAAATTTGCGGCGAATACTTACCGCCGCTGCCGCATACTTATTATAGAAAGAACCCTCCGGAGTGTGTGGGATGCGGCAAAAATTACAGAAAATCATTACAAGAAAAAGAGCAGCGGTGATCCTTCTATTTCTGGCTGCTTTTTTTGTCGGCAATCTGGCGGCGGGAATAAAAATTCATTTGACAGGTGGCTCCTCCGCCCCGGAGCCGGAGAAAACCGGCGGAGCGCAAACAGATACCGTTTCGGCGGTATCCGGCGGCGTCACGGAAATCAAATTTGCCTCTGAGGGGAACTGGGGACTCAGCTTCCAGGAGGAGGGAAAGCCGCCCGTGGCCAACGCCACCTTTGAGGAGCTGGCAAGATATGACGCCTTCTATGCCAGAAACACGGAAGAAAAAATCATCTATCTGACCTTCGACTGCGGCTATGAAAACGGCAACACGCCCAAAATCCTGGAGGCGTTGAAAAAACACGGCGCCCCGGCCACCTTCTTCGTGGTGGGAAACTTTGTGGCGGACAATCCGGAGCTGGTCAAGCAGATGATCGCCGAGGGGCACACGGTGGGCAACCATTCCTATCACCATCCGGACATGTCCCAGATGGATCAAGCCTCCTTCGAAAAAGAGCTGAAGGATCTGGAGACGCTGTACCAGCAGACCACCGGCCAGGAGATGGTAAAA
>CAZGRM010000058.1:0-16293 GCA_964528295.1 uncultured Lachnospiraceae bacterium | reverse complement strand
GCACTTCCTGAAAAGAACAAAGACCACGCCCTTACCGGGAATTGGGTAGGACACCGTGAGTGCCATATCCTCCCGGACTGGCTGCTGGTTTACCGCATTGAGGATGATGTGCTGGTACTGACACTGGCCCGCACCGGAACACACAGCGATTTATTTGGAAAATGAACACAGGCCGCCGTATGGAAAAACTCTCTGTACGGCGGTTTTGCTATGCTCACAAGTCATTTAGAGCATAGATCGCCAGAAACAAAAAACAGCTCTCTCAATTTTGGAAGGGCGTCTGATAGAACCGGTACATCGTCGGACAGCTTTCCCTCATTAAAGCGCAGGATGCGGGAGCAGGTGCGGCATACGAACTCAAAATCGTGGGTGACGATAAAAATGATCTTCCCCATTTCGGACAGCCGCCGGATCAGCCTCTCCACCTGGGCCATGCTGTCAAAGTCAAGCCCGCTGGTAGGCTCGTCAAATACCAGCAGATCTTTTCCGCAGACCATACTGACGGCCACCGCCACCCGCTGCTTCTGCCCTCCGGAGAGCGTGTTGGGATGGCGCTTCCGCTCAGACGCGAGTCCCAGCTCTTCAAGGGCGGCTTCCACCAGGCTGTGATCCGGGGAGCGAATGCCAAACGAACACTCCGCCTCCACGCTGTCCGCGAACAGCTCGTAGTTCACATCCTGCATAACCAGGTAGGAGCGTTTCAGACGGACTTTGGGGCTCATGGGCTGTCCGTCCCATGAAAATTCTCCGTCACAGCTTTTATGGAGCCCGCACAGAGACCGGGAAAAGGTGGTTTTCCCGGCTCCGTTTCGGCCGGCCAGTCCAATCACCTCGCCCCTTGCGGCAGAGAGACTGATATCCCGCAAAATCGTCCGCTTTTTGTAGCGGGGCGTCACACCACATAGCTTCAGCGTCTCCCTTCCGGCCGGTGGCTGATTTGCCGGTGGAAAAACCTTCCGCAAATCCACCGCCCGAAGTCCCATACGTTCCCTCTCGCCCCGCGGCAGCCGGCGAAATTCCTCCGGCGTGAAAATCTTCGTCACCTTTCCCTTTTCCAGATAGACAATGCGGTCCACCAGATCCATCAAGTAATACAGCCGGTGCTCCGCGATCAGAATGGTCTTGCCCTGTCCTTTTACCAGCCGCAGATGCTCCGCCAATTCCGAAATGGAGGTTCCGTCCAGGTTTGAGGAGGGCTCATCCAGCAGATAGATGCCGGGATTCATCGCGTACACCGACGCAAACGCGATTTTCTGCTTCTCCCCTCCGGACAGTTCAAAGATATTGCGGTTTCGAAGCCCTTGAAGGTTCAGCTCATCCGCCGTTTGCGCTACCCGCTCCGCCAGCCTTTCGGGGGGCTAGGCCTCGTTCTCAATCCCAAAAGCAATCTCGCTGTCCGTATCCACGTTGAAAAACTGCGTCCTGGGGTTCTGAAAAACCGAACCGACCTTGGACGCGATCTGGTACATAGGCAGGCGGCTGATTTCCTCACCGTCCACCAATACGCGGCCCTGCAGCTCTCCCGGGTAAAACTGCGGGATCAGCCCGTTTACCAGCCTTGTGACGGTCGTCTTGCCACATCCGCTGCGGCCGCAGAACAAAACACATTCGCCGTCCGCGATTTTCAGATTGATTTCCCGCAGGCCGCCCTGCTCCTGCCCCTGGTAGGAAAATGACACATGTTCAAACTCAATCAACCGATGATTCCTCCCCTCACACATAATTCCAGCGCAAAAAAGGCGGCGGCGACGCCCATTCCCACCCAATCCGGGACCCCGCACCGGATCTGGACGAGACAGGTACGGGGATTTGGATTCTCAATCCCCCGGGTAACAGAAGCGATGGAGAGCTCGTCCGCCGCTTTGGAAGCCGCCATCATCAGCGGCACATAGACGCATTCCATGGTCATTCCAGGATTCCTGAGCAGTCCGGCGGGAGTGGGGGAAACATCCCGCATCCGCATAGCGTCCTTGATAAAAAGCCAGTCCTCCCGGATCGTCGGGATATAGCGCAGCATGACCGCCAGCGGGATCACCAGCTTTTTCGGAGCGTGAATCCGGCTCATGGCGGATAAAAAATCGCTGACCTTCGTTGTGGACAAAACGATCCCGGCCAGCATCCCGCAGGCGTAAACCTTGTGGAACAAGCCGAGAAACGCCACAAACATGGTCCGCAATGTGCCGGTCATTTCCCCCATGATCCACACCGTCAAAGCGCAGATGACCCCGTAAAAGCACACCGCTCTCACCGAATAGGTCCACTTTTGGAACAACACTCCCAGTAACGCGGTCAGCAGCACAAGCGCGAACTGAAACGAGAGGGAGGGGACAAGAGCGGACGATAGCACACATACTAGGATGAGGAAGAGCTTGGTCCTGGGATCGAGCCGGAATCCTCTGCCTTCGTTTGCGCCCGTCATGCGGTGATCCCCGCTTTTTCAAACTGCTTTTTCAGCAAACGGTTGCCCGCCAGGGCGCTGATCGTCCCGGTCACAAGGACGGCCGCGAACATTGCGATCAAAATCCCGGAATTTGCCGTCGCCCGCATGGTATCGATGTAGCTTGGCTCCGTGCCATTTCCCAGCATGGTCCTCTCCCAGCCCTCCGGGTCCGCGAAGAATACGAGATAGGACCCGGTCCCGCCCAGGGAAAAAAGGAGGTAGGAGAGAAAATTGATTTTTTTGCTCCTGTACTGTCCGGCGCCGGCGACAAAATCAGCGATACACCCCATAATCATATATCCAAGGGCAAATGCCCAGTGCATGCCCGTCACAAACCAGATGACGCCGATCAAAACGCCCATGATCGTAATACTCCAGCGCTTCCGCACCTTAGCGACCATCAATAAGTAAATCGGCCCGCACAAAAGCGCGCTGCCCGCAGGCATGTAGAAGGTAAGTACCGGGTTTGTCGCGAAGAAAACGCCGCCTGCCAGCGTGAAAACAAACAGCAGAGCCGTAAAGATTCCGGTGGTGACCAGGTCCTTGACGGACAATCCTTTTTTTGTGGTTACTTGATTACTCATAAGTTTTTCCTCCTGTTTCAGGAGCGGTTGACCTGCCGCTCCAAATCTGCTACAGTATGATTAGCTAACGCTAACTACGGCTTCATCATATGCGTACGGCGGGCGCCGCGCAACAATTGGACGAAAGATTCGTCCGAACGTTTCAAAAATTCGTCCGATCGTTTCAAAGGAGGGGATACCTTGGATAACCGAATCATTGCGGACTATTACGAGCCGCTTTTGACAGAAAATCATTTTGTCCCGGCGGAAAACAGCGGCGGCTTTAATCCCGCGGGGCAGTGCTGGAGGCTTTCGCCGGAGTTTGGAGAGGGCCTTTACTGGGTCTACGCGAAAAAAGACCTGTACGACATCAAGATCCACGATTTTTATTTCTACGATGATTTTTTTATGGAGTTTGATCTGCCGGAATGTCTGAGCATCACCCAGTATGAATCGATCTCCGGGGAAGAATTAGATCCGTACCGGCGTCTTTGCGCCGGATGCATCAAGACCTTTATCGGAGGCGACAAGCCCTATAAGGCGTTGATTCACAAGAAAATTCCCATCCGCGCCATTGGCATCGAGGTCATGCCCGCGTACTATGAGGACTATCTGAAAAAGCAGTATCCCGGCGATTATATCAGCCCTCTCGCCGCGTTCAAGCAGGTGGATCAAACCACAGACTTTCCGGCTATGGCAAAGCTGCTCCATGAAGTGAAGCTCTACCGGGGGGATGGGATCGCGGCGGGCTTGTATTATGAGGCGAAGGTGGCCGAGGCCGTTTCCCTCGTGGTGGAGGAGCAGAAAAAAATGCTGTCCCGCAGGGAGAAGCGTCTGGCCGATCCGGACATCAGGCAATTGGAAAATGTCATCGCTTATCTCAATGATCACTATGCCTTCGACGTCCCGCTGGAACGGCTCTCAAAAATCGCCTGCATGGGGACCACGAAGCTAAAATCCTCCTTCAAGCAATTAAAGGGCTGCACGATCACGGAGTATGTTCAGCAGCGCCGTATGAGTCAGGCGGAGCATTTGCTGATAGAGACGGATTTCACCATGGGGCAGATCGCGGAAATGATCGGCTACTCCACATCCAGCCGGTTTGCGGAGCTGTTCCGCAGAAGCACAGGCCTTCTGCCGATGGATTACCGGAAAATGGCGAGGCGGTCCAATGAAAAAAGCTCTAAATGATTCCCGGTCATGAAGAAATCATTTAGAGCATATCGTTCCACTAAGCGGTGGGGGGATCGCCGCCCTCGGCGGTCCGGTGCTTCTCCGCCTCCTCCTTTTCCTCATTCTTGATCTCCCAGTGGATCAGGATGGTGAGGGTGGCTCTCAGCAGGATGATGCCGCCCACGATGGCGATCTCGCTGAGATTCCGGACAATCACGGTGCGCAGGATCTCGCTGCCCAGCTTAAATTCCAGACCCATGGCCAGTCCCTTGGCCAGGATCAGGCGGGTGTCGGGGACCCGGCGCACGTAATTCACCAGGCCCTGGACACCGGCGAAGGCGATGACGGCTACGCCGATATATTCAAACAGCAGCATAGCAAAATTTACAAATAGATTCAGAATTGTCTCCAAAAGTTCCATAAGCTGGGTTCCTTTCCTCACAAGTACATTTTTCTCTTGTCTCAGTATACCGTTAAAAGAACAGAAAAGCAAGACCTTTGCGGTTCTCAGATGGCCGATTTCATATAGTCGCTGGGATTTCTGCCGAATTCCCGCTTGAAGGCCTTCAGGTAGTTGGAATAGTCGTTGAAGCCGCATTCCATGCAGGCCGTGGTCACCGGAACGCCGCTTTTGAGCATGTTCCGGGAGATGGCCAGCCGTTTCTTCATGATGTACTGGTAAATGCTCATCCCGGTGAAGCGCTTGAACTGCTTGCTCAGGTAGAATTTGCTGACGTAGAGCCGGTCGGCCAGAGCGTCCAGAGTCAGATCGGCGGTGATGTTGTCGTTGAGGTAGGAGATCAGCTGGTTGACCTTGTCATTTTCCGTCACAGCGCTCAGACCGGAGCGGGGCATATCGTAGTAGAGACGGCTCAGGTGAACGAGAAACTGAATGAGATAGGAGGTGGCCAGGGCCCGGCTGCCCAGCTGCTGGTTTTGCTGGGCCGAGTAAATGTGGTCGCAGAGGGTTTTGAGCTGGATCAGGCTGGAGTAGTCGGGACGGAGCAGCCGGTAATCCTTTTGGGCAGCGTCAAGGAAGCAGGACGACAGGTCGTCCTCCCAGATACAGAGATTTTCAAAAAAGGTGTCGGCAAGCCAGATCACGATCCGCTCATAGGGCTTTCCGGGGGTGATCTCCGGGCGGTGTATGTCGAGATTGTTGGTCAGCAGAATGTCTCCGGGGTGGAGCTTGTAGATTTTTCCCTCGATAATGTAATTCACATCTCCCGACAAAAAAAAGAAGATTTCATAAAAGGGATGCTGGTGAAATTCCACATCGGGGGGAATCTCGTCATAATAGTGGTAAAATTCAAAATAGGGATCCAGCATGACCTGTCTGGATGTAAAACGATCTTTGTCCATAACTCACAAATAGCCTCGCAAAATTTAAGTAAAATTTCCAATATTGACAATAAAAAAAAGAAGGTACGACTTTTATTTCTTTTAGTATAGGACAATTTTCACCACATTTCAACCTCTAAACACCGTGCAATTTTAAATTTTATCTGTTATACTAGAATCATAATAAAACAGTGGATGCCGGCTCGACTGTTTGCATTATGGTTTGCTACTATTATTTAAAATGAAGGGAGGAATTTTATTATGAAATTAGTTCAGAAAGCACTGTTGGTAACCCTGAGTGCGGGACTAATGGTGCCCGCCTGCGCCGTTACGGCTCTGGCGGCAGGCTCGGACGCGCGCATTATTCGGATCGGCCATAATCAGGCGACGGATCACCCGACGAACATTGCGCTGCTGGCGTTTGAGGAGTTCATCGAGGAGAAACTTGGGGACAAGTATGATGTGGAGGTGTTCCCCAGTGAGCTGCTGGGTTCACAGACGGATATGGTGCAGCTGACCCAGACAGGAGCGATTGATTTCTGTGTGGCCAGCAACTCAATTCTGGAGACCTTTTCCGAGAACTACACGATCTTTAATCTGCCCTACCTCTTTGCCTCCAGCGAGGCGTACCACGCGGCGATGGATTCCCCGGAGGTGGTGGATCCCATCTTTGAATCCACGAAAAAGGCAGGCTTCGAGGCGGTTACCTGGCTCGACGCTGGCACGAGAAACTTTTACACCGTATCAAAGCCCATCGAGTCACCGGCAGACCTGAAGGGCCTGAAAATCCGCGTGCAGCAGTCTCCCACCAACGTGGAGATGATGAGCCTTCTGGGCGGGTCGGCCACCCCGATGGGCTTCGGCGAGGTATACACGGCGCTCCAGTCCAAGGTCATTGACGGAGCGGAGAACAATGAGCTGGCACTCACCTCCAACGGACACGGGGATGTATGTAAGTATTATTCCTACGATATGCATCAGATGATTCCCGATATCCTGATCGGAAACTGTGATTTCCTGGACGGACTGGACGAAGAGGAGCGGGCGATCTTTGACGAAGGCTTTGAGCTGGTCAACACAGTGCAGCGCCAGGAGTGGGACAAGGCCGTGGAGGCGGCCAAGGATAAGGCGGAGAATGAGCAGGGTGTGATCTTCAATTACCCGGACACGAAGCCGTTCCAGGAGATCTGCGCCCCGATGCACGAGAGCCTGCTGGAGAATTACCCGGATCTGCGCCCGATTTACGAGATGATTCAGGAGTTCAACGCAGAGTATCCCTCTGCCGCAGAGGAAGGAGGAAGTGAGGAATGAAAACGTTGAGGAAGGTTTTGAACCTGATTTTAAACATCCTGGCCGGCGGCAGCTTCCTGGTTATGGTAGTGCTGACCTGCTGGCAGGTATTTACCCGGTACATTCTGGGCAACCCCTCCTCCTGGTCTGAGGAGCTGGTGTCCTACATGTTTGCCTGGATGAGCCTGCTGGGCGCCTCCCTCGTTACCTCGGAGCGGGGCCATATGAATATCCCCATTTTGGGAGAGCATGTGGGGCCGGGGGCCCGGAAGCTTCTGCTGTGTCTCGGTGAGGTGATCGCGTTCCTGTTTTCCCTGGTTATTCTCGTATTCGGCGGTGTGAAGATCGCCAATCTCGCCATGGGACAGATGACCTCCTCCCTGGGAGTGCCCATCGGAATCTTTTATGTGGTAATGCCGGTGTGCGGTATTCTGAATATGATTTACACCGTAATGAATATCATTGAAATTGTTTCAGGAAAAGTAAAGGAGGTGGCATAAGTGGCTATAAGCTCTCTTTTGATTATTTTGGTGGTGCTGCTGGTATTATTGGCGCTGGGAGTGCCCATCGCTTACTCCATCGGTATCGCGGCTCTGACGGCCATCCTGCCCACCATGGATTTTGGTGTCGCGGTGGTTACGGGAGCGCAGAGAACCTTTGTAGGTATGAGCTCCTTCAGTCTGACGGCCATTCCCTTCTTTATTCTGGCGGGAAACCTGATGAACCAGGGCGGTATCGCAAAGCGTCTGGTGGATTTCGTAATGGCTCTTCTGGGAAAAATGCCGGGAGCTCTGCTGGTGACAAATGCCGGAGCTAACGCGCTGTTTGGCGCTATTTCCGGTTCCGCCTCCGCCGCGGCGGCCGCGGTGGGAAGCATGGTAAAGGAAGGAGAGGAGGAGCAGGGCTACGATCCGGCGCTCTGCGTGGCTACCAACGCGGCCTCCGCGCCGTCCGGACTGCTGATTCCCCCCTCCAACGCGCTGATTACATATTCCCTGGCCTCCGGCGGTACCTCCGTGGCGGCCCTGTTCCTTGGCGGCTATGTGCCGGGTATCCTGTGGACTATCTGCTGTATCATAGTGGGCGTGATCATCGCCATGAAGAAGGGCTACAAGGGCACGCCGGGAAAATATGACTGGAAAAATCTGGGAATCAGCACACTGCGCGCCATCCCTGCCCTGTCTCTGATCGTGGTAGTAATCGGTGGTATCGTGGGCGGCGTGTTCACCGCTACGGAGGGCTCCTCCATCGCCGTTGTGTACGCGTTGATCCTGGGTATCTGCTACCGGAACATCACGGTGAAGAGCTTCTGGAAGATCGTGGTGGACAGCGCCAAGATGAGCGGCATGGTGGTATTCCTGATCGGCGTTTCCAACATCCTGGGATGGGTAATGTCCTTCACCCAGGTTCCCCAGGCTGTGTCCGAGGCTCTGCTGGGCATCACGAACAGTCCGGTGATCATCCTGCTGATTATGAACGTGATCCTGCTGGTGTCGGGAACCTTCATGGATGTAACCCCCGCCATTTTGATTTTCACGCCGCTGTTTCTGCCCATCGTGAAATCCTTCGGCATGAGCCCGGTTCATTTCGGACTGATCCTGGTTTACAACCTGTGTATCGGAAATATCACGCCGCCTGTGGGCAATACCTTGTTTGTGGCTATTAAGGTGGGAGGCAGCTCTCTGACTAAGACCATACCCTATATGCTGTGGTATTATGTGGCTATTCTGGTGGGTCTGCTGCTTGTCACGTACGTACCGTTCCTCAGTCTGGGACTTCCCACGCTGGCGGGACTGATATAAAAAATATAAGGGTCCGGGACAGCGGGAAAGTATCTGCCGGCTGTCCCGGCCGGAAAAGGAGGAAAAGCAATCATGAAAAGCTCTTTTCGTTGGTATGGAGAAGGGGATCCGGTAACGCTCGATCAGATTCGCCAGATTCCCGGTATGCGCTCCATTGTATCCGCGGTCTACGATGTGAAGCCGGGTGAGGTGTGGCCGGAGGAGAGCATCAAGCGCATGGTGGATCTGTGCGCCGCCAAGGGGCTGGTGTTTGATGTGGTAGAATCCATTCCTGTCACAGAGGAGATCAAGCTGGGCAAGCCGGAGCGGGACCGCCACATTGAGAATTACTGTGAAAGCATCCGCCGCTGCGCGAAGTACGGCATCAAATGTGTGACCTATAATTTCATGCCTGTTTTTGACTGGACCCGCACACAGCTTGACCGGATGGCGGAGGACGGCTCCACCAGTCTGGTGATGTACTGGGATCAGATGAAGGGGCTGGATCCTCTGAAGGATGATATCCATCTGCCGGGCTGGGATTCCAGCTACACTCAGGATGAGGTCCGGGATCTGATCCGGGCCTACGCGGAGCTGGGTGAGGAGGGCCTGTGGGCCAACATTGAGTATTTCCTGAAGCGGGTGATTCCGGTGGCCGAGGAGTGCGGCGTGCGGATGGCTCTGCATCCCGATGATCCGCCCTACCCGATTTTCGGACTGCCCCGGGTGATCACCTGTGAGGAAAATCTGGACCGCTATCTGGCCATCGTGGACAGTCCGGCCAACAGCCTGTGCCTGTGCACCGGTTCCCTGGGCTGCTCCCCGAAGAACGATATCCCGAAGCTGGTGCGCAAATATTCCGGAAAGAACCGGATCGCCTTTATGCATCTGCGCAATGTGAAGATTCTGCCCGACACCTCCTTTGAGGAGGCGGGACATCTCTCCCAGAAGGGCTCCCTGGATATGAACGCCATCGTGAAGGCCCTGGTGGAGACCGGCTTCGACGGATACTTCCGGCCGGATCACGGACGGATGATCTGGGACGAGGTGGGCTCGGACGCGAAGCCGGGATATGGCCTCTATGACCGGGCACTGGGAACGGCTTACCTGAACGGCTTGATTGAGGCCAACGGCGGAATTGTGGAGGAATAATAGTATGAAAAAATTTATGGATGAGGATTTCCTGCTTTCGACGGACACAGCGAAGCGGCTGTACCATGAGGTGGCGGAGAAGATGCCGATTATCGATTATCACTGTCATATCAGCCCTCAGGAGATTGCCGAGGACCGGAAGTTTGACAATATCACTCAGGTTTGGCTGGGGGGAGATCATTATAAATGGCGTCTGATGAGGGGCTCCGGAGTGACGGAGGACCGGGTGACGGGGGACGCCCCCGACCGGGAGAAGTTCCGGGCCTTCGCGGCCTCCATGCCGGGACTCATCGGCAACCCCATCTATCACTGGAGCCATCTGGAGCTTCAGCGGGTGTTTGGGATCACGGAGCCGCTGACCGCGGAGAACGCGGATGAGATTTATGACCGGTGCAATGAGGTGCTGAAGGATTATTCCGCCCGGAAGCTGATGGAAAAGTTTGACGTGCGGGCTATCTGTACCACCGATGATCCCTGTGACGACCTGCGGTGGCATGAGCAGATCGCCGCTGACCCGGATATGAAGATTCAGGTGCTGCCTGCCTTCCGTCCGGACAAGGGCGTGAATATTGAGAAGCCCGGCTTTGACGAGTATATCAGGAAACTGGGCGAGACCGTGGGCCGGGAGCTGACCAGTGCCCGGGATGTGGCGGAGGCGCTCTGCCAGCGCATGGACTATTTCAAGGAGCGGGGCTGCCTGTGCGCGGATCACGGACTTGACTATTGTATGTATGCGGAGCCCTCGGAGCAGGCGGCGGATGAGGCCTTCGCGAAGGCTATGAAGGGGGAGATCCCCTGCCGACAGCTGGCGGACGCCTACAAGACGCTGGTGACGATCGCCTGCGCGAAGCATTATACGGAGCTGGGATGGGTGATGCAGATTCACTTTGGCTGCCTGCGCAATGTAAATCAGCCCCAGTTCCTCGCGTTGGGACCGGACACCGGGTATGACGCGGTAAACAGCCAGTCCGGCGTGGAGAATCTTGCTCCTCTGCTGAACGCTTTTCTGGAGAACGGCGGACTGCCGAAGATGATCCTGTATTCTCTGAATCCCAACGACAATACGGCGATTGTCTCCATCATGTCCGGCTTCCAGGGCGGCGGCGTGGCAGGAAAGATGCAGCTGGGCAGCGCCTGGTGGTTCAATGACAACCGGACGGGCATGAGGGCCCAGATGTCGGACCTGGCGGCCAACGGCGTGCTGGGACAGTTTGTGGGTATGCTGACGGATTCCCGTTCCTTCCTGAGCTACACCCGTCATGAGTATTTCCGGCGGATCCTGTGTGAGCTGGTGGGAGAATGGGTGGAGAGCGGCCAGTATCCCAATGACGAGAAGTACCTGAAGAAGCTGGTGGAGGATATCTGCTATCACAATACAAATAACTATTTCGGATTCCAGGCTTAAAGGACTGGCTGGAAGCGTCCCGCCGGCGATGGCGATCTCGCCGGCGGAGCTCGGAAGGGCCGGTGTTTTTGAGACAGGTCTTGAGAAAGGAGAAAAATAGATATGGAACTTCCATTGAAGGTGGATTTTACGGGGAAGGTAGTGGTGATTACCGGAGCCGGCGGCGTGATCTGCGGCACTATGGCCAGAGCCTTCGCCCAGGCAGGCGCGAAGGTGGCGGCGGTGAACCGGACGGGCAGCAAGGTTTGGGCCCTGGCGGAGGAGCTGAAGGCGGCGGGACTGATCTGTGAGGGCTATGAGGGAGATGTGACCAGCCCGGAGAGCATGGAGAAGGTCCATGAGCAGGTGCTGAAGGATTTCGGGCCCTGCGACATTCTGATCAACGGCGCGGGGGGCAACAATCCCCGGGCCACTACGGACAATGAGTATCAGCATGAGGCGAAGGAGGGCCAGAAGACCTTCTTTGATCTGGAGCTGAGCGGGGTAAATATGGTGTTTAACCTGAATTTCCAGGGCACGCTGATTCCCACCCAGGTATTCGCGAAGGACATGGTGGAGCGGAAATCCGGCTGCATTCTGAATGTTTCTTCCATGAATTCCTACATCCCGCTGACGAAGATCCCGGCTTACTCGGGAGCGAAGGCGGCCATCAGCAACTTTACCCAGTGGCTGGCCACCCACTTTGCGGGAACGGGGATCCGCTGCAATGCCATCGCCCCCGGCTTTCTGGTGACAAATCAGAACCGGGCGCTGCTGTTCAATGAGGACGGAACGCCCACGGCCCGGTCCAGAAAGATTCTGGAGGGGACGCCCTCTCACCGGTTTGTGGAGAGCGAGGAGCTGCTGGGAGGCACCTTCTTCCTCTGCGACGACAAGTCGGCCAGCGCGGTGACGGGAGTGGTGCTGCCCATCGACGCGGGGTTCGCGGCTTATTCAGGAGTATAAAGAGCCAGGCTTGGGGCCGCCTTCGGGCGGCCCCGATGATTTATGGCCGCAGCCCGGTTTTGGAAAGTTTTCTGCCCGGCGCGGCGGCGTCCGAGTAAACAGCAGCGCGGCGGAAAATACAGGGGAAGGTCAATATGGGTTTTGGCTTGCGGGGCGGAGAGGTTTGTGATATAGTTAAGGGAATTAATGATTTCTAAGGAGGATTCCATGGGAAGAATAGCGATTGTGACGGACAGCAACAGCGGGATTACCCAGGCGGAGGGAAAAGCTTTGGGGATCAGCGTGATCCCGATGCCTTTTTATATTGACGGAGAATTGTATTACGAGGAGCTGACTCTGTCCCAGGAGGAGTTCTATAAACGCCTGGGGGAGAAGGCGGAGATATCCACCTCCATGCCGGCCATGACGGATGTGACGGAGCTGTGGGACAAGCTTCTGGAGGAGTACGACGAGATCGTACACATCCCCATGTCCAGCGGCCTGCGCAGCTCCTGCCAGACGGCCCAGCTGCTGGCGAAGGACTATGAGGGCCGGGTGTGGGTGGCGGACAACAAGCGGATCTCCGTGACCCAGCGGCAGGCGGCCATCGACGCCAGGACCCTGGCGGACGCGGGCTGGAGCGGGGAGAGGATCCGGGATTATCTGGAGGAGACGGCTCTGGACTCCAGCATCTATATCACGCTGGATACCCTGTATTATCTGAAAAAGGGCGGAAGGATCACTCCCGCGGCGGCGGCCCTTGGGACTCTGCTTCGGCTGAAGCCGGTGCTGCAAATCCAGGGAGACAAGCTGGACGCCTACGCGAAGAGCCGGACCCTGAAGGCGGCGAAGGCCACCATGCTGGAGGCGGTGGAGAAGGACTGCGTGGAGCGGTTCCACGCGGGGCCGGAGGCGGAGGACATGTACATTGCCCTGGCCTACACCGGCACGGACCTGACGGAGATCAACCTGTGGAAGCAGGAGGTCCAGGCGGCCTACCCGAACCACGAGCTGGTGGTGAATCCCCTGTCCCTCAGCGTCTCCTGCCACATCGGCCCGGGAGCCATCGCCATCACCTGCACCAGGAGACTTCCGAAAAATTTAGCTCTTGACAAGAAGTGACATCGGTGGTAAGGTAAAAAGCGTAAATAAACAGGTGCATGACAAAGGCGTCCATATCCTTGGGATAGGGACGCTTTTTTTGTCGTGGGGCTGGGTATTTATATCACACACACTTTTGGGGCAGCCTCTGGCGGGAGACTGCCCACCCCCTCTTTAAGAATCAGGACATATCATTCGAAATTCCCAATTTTTGAAATACCTCTTCTTTCAGGATCGCGAAGGGCGCGGGGCCCGTCTCCAGCACGGCCCGGTGAAATTCTTTCAGGGAGAACCGGCTTCCCAGGCTTTCGCTGGCCTGATCCCGCAGTGAGAGAAAATTCAGATAGCCCACGTAGTATTGCAGGTAGTTGGCGGGGGACTGGAGGATGGTCTGGTACAGGGACTTGGCGGTGTCGCTGCCGAAGCCCAGCTGGCCAAGGAAGGAGGACACCTGGTCCGGGGTGTAGCCCCGATAGTGGATGCCGATGTCCAGAAGGGAGGCCAGCCCCAGGGTGAAGGAGCGGTTTTTCTGGCTGACGGAGGCCAGCCAGGGGTCCTTCTCCCAGAGAGAGTAGGCGTACATTTCCACGTAGGTGGCCCAGCCCTCTATGTAGCCGCCGGTGTCCAGGATGGCCCGGAGCAGGTCCAGGGACTGGGCGTTCCAGCACACGGACTGATACAGGTGGCCGGGGTAGCCCTCGTGGGCCAGGGTGGTGTAGAGCTCCAGCTCATCGTAATTGCTGGCCGGGTTGATGTAGATCACGTTTTCCGTGTAGCTGTCGATGGTGGGGGTCAGGTAAAAGGCGGGGCTTAAGTAGTCCTGGAGGGAGTCGTGGACGTACTTCACCTGACAGTTGACGGCAGGTGCCGCCGGAAAGTCCGCCGCGATCCTCTGGCGGAGATCCAGGAGCATATCGGCGGGGGAGGAGGTGGAGGTGCCGCCGGTCCCGCTGCCGCTGGAGGTGATGCCGGTCTCGCCACTGCCTGAGGTGGCGCCGGTTTCGCCGCCGCCGGAGGTGCTGTCGGCCCCGCTGCCGCCTGAGGTGCCGCCGGTCTCGCTGTCGCCTGAGGTGTTGCCGGCCCCGGCGTCAGAGCCGCTTCTCTGCTTTAGCAGCGCCTGCGTCTCCGTGAAATCCGCCACCATCTGCTGTTTGATCTGCTCCTCGATGTCCGGGATATCCCGGTGGTCCCCGGTGACGCTTTTCACCAGGTATTCATAGTAAGCGGCGCCCTGGGGGAGATAATACAGCCCCATCTCATTTTGGCCGCTTCCCAAAAGCCCCCGGATGCCGGCGATCAGGTTTTCGTAGGCCGGGATCACGTAGCCCGTCAGCAGAGCAAGATTCCGGTTTTTGTAGGCAATCTTTTCATCCGCGGTGAGATTTGTCACCGCGTCGATCTTCTCGTCAAAAATCCCAATGAGATAATTGCTCTCCGGCTCCCGGATAAACTCCGAGCACTGGCTGATCACCTGCCGGGCGTTCTCGTCGCTCATGAACAGCCCGCCCTGGGCCTTGGCCGCCTCGAAGGACAGCAGGGAGGTAAAATAGTCCGGCACCTGGGACAGCAGCGTCAGGTAGTCCTCGATGTCCCCCTTGACGCGGAAGGTGTATTCCGCCAGCAAAATGGGGAGCTGGGCCTGGATTCCCAGGGAGGGGCTTAAGGGTTCGTCGTACAAAATCAGGGAAGCGGCGGACAGCTCCGTCTCCAGATAATCCAGAAAAACCCGGTAGGTGAGCTGCTGGGATTGGGACAGCTTTTCATAGTCAAATTTTTGCAGAGAGGAAAGATAATTCTCCAGGGCGGCGCAGGAGAGCTGCCGGCTTCGCACCCCCGGGTCTCCCAGAGAAACCTCACAGTCTCCCAGACCGTAGTCCGAGGGATTGGCGATGGTGTAGTGGAGGCTCAGGGTGTTTCCGCCCATCTCCGAGCGAAAGACCTCCTCCGTAAATCTTTCAAATTTTTTCTCCTGGGTGATGGGAAAGGTCAGCGCAAACAGCAGGCCCCCCGCCAGCGCCAGCGCCGCAAAAAGACAGCAGAAAATACGCTTTCGAAGGGTCAGACGGGACAACATACAGGACATGGCAAGCTCCAGAAAGGCTCTTGTGACAGTCTATGAGGGGAGGGAAAAAATCATGCGGCGGATTTATGATGAGGTATGGATGATTTTTTTTGCCGTCCCGGGTGGGGATGGCTTGACAGAAAATCCCGGTTGTGTTACTTTAAAAAACAGATAACTGGTTATAGAAAAGCCCTATGACGAAAAGAGTACGCGCAGGGAACTGATACAGAGAATTCCCACAGCGGGCGGCGGAGGGAGCTTTCCGGGAGACGGAGAGGGAGATCCGATGGCTCCAGGTGAGAGGGGAAGCGGGGAGAGGCGCGGAAGATGGCTTCCGAGGGGAGCATTTGAGCGGCGGCTGCCGTTAGAGTGCTACAGGTCCGCCTGTTACAGCGGGAGGGTATGCGCACCGAAGGAGCGGCGGTTCGGGATCTTTTCAGGTGCCGGAGCTGTTTGCCATGGGGCCCATACCTGCGGAGGTCCCCACCGTGAGGCGGGGATGAAGAGAAGTGGTAACACGGGCGGCGCCCGTCTTCTTAAAAGAGAGGACAGGGCGGTGCCCTTTTTGTGAGGCGGCCCTTCCTCTGAGCCTGCCGGGCAGAGGTTACGGTCCGGGAGGGTGTATCAATAAGAAAAAGGAGGAGATTTCCATGAGCAAACCAAAGTATTACATGACAACGGCCATTGCCTACACATCCGGCAAGCCCCACATCGGCAACACCTATGAGATCATCCTGGCGGACAGCATCGCCCGCTTCAAGAGAATGCAGGGCTACGACGTATTTTTCCAGACCGGAACCGACGAGCACGGCCAGAAAATCGAGCTGAAGGCCCAGGAGGCCGGCATCACGCCCAAGGAATATGTGGACAACGTGGCCGGGGAGATCAAACGGATCTGGGATCTGATGAACACATCCTACGACAAATTTATCCGCACCACCGATAAGGATCATGAGGCCCAGGTGCAGAAAATTTTCAAAAAGCTGTACGACCAGGGAGACATTTACAAGGGAGCCTACGAGGGGCTTTACTGCACGCCCTGCGAGTCCTTCTGGACCGAG
>CAZGRM010000057.1:0-16347 GCA_964528295.1 uncultured Lachnospiraceae bacterium | reverse complement strand
GATTCCGGCTCTATTTGAGCACCAAAGCGTCAAAAGCCATTGCCGTTTTGAGTTCCTTAATCTCTGAAAAATCCAGTATTTTCAGGGCTATAACGGGTTAATACTTGTTGACAGCACAAACTCAAATACTATTTTTTATTTTTTTCTATCTGTTCCTCATACTCTTTGATTTCTTTTTTCATCCTTCGCAATTCATTTCGGCACTTATTTTTGTCTCCGTTCAACAGAGCAAGACAAATGTCTGTTTTTCTATGTAATGCCTCTAAAAAGGAGCTTAATGGAATCTGTACATCATAGGGATCATAGGAATCTTCTTTTTCTTTTTTTGAAGTATCATCCTGAGAAGAGCAGCTATGCTCCGCCTCCATCAGTAGATTTTCGTACTCGTTCTTTTTCTTGATTAATTCCTCGATCTTTTCACGGGTATACTCGACTTTTTGCTTGATTTCTTCTATATTTTTTCTCGCCGACTCCATATTTCTCTGTTTTTCCGCATTCTGGCTCCTTGGAGAAAAGATACTGGCATCGATATTCTGTTCCTTGTGGAGCTTGTCAATCCACTCCTGTCCACATTCCAGATCCTGCACCAATTGATTCAATTCTTTTTCCAACCGCAGTATTTCTTCCTGATTAGAACTCTTTAATTCCTCCAAATACTCTTTTAACATATGTAGGACCTCACCGCACAGTTTTTTCAAATCATCTATCATCATACCTCAAAATAGGGGAAATGAAAAGAATTTTTGATTGTAACTTTTCTATTCTTGGTTTATACTAAAATATATCAGAAAATGTTTCACGTGAAACATAATTATATGATGTGGAAAGGACATTGCCCCATGAAAAAGAATAAATCATTATTAAAAACTTCCGCCATCGCAATAGGTATCTTACACTTGATCAATAAAGTCATCGATTCAAATTCCATCGTAAACAACACGACCAGAACAAACGGAAAATACTATCACTGGAAGCATGGAGATATCTTTTATCGTGTTTTCGGTGAAAAAGGAAACAGACCGCTCCTATTGATCCATGATTTAAACTTTTCATCATCCTCCTTTGAATGGATGAGAATGGCCAAACAGTTAAGTGACAGCTACACCGTCTACTGTATTGATCTGTTGGGCTGCGGAAAATCAGATAAACCCGCCATCACCTATACCAATTATTTTTATGTCCAGATGCTCACAGACTTTGTCACAGAGGTCATTCAGGAACAGACTGATGTGGCCGCCACTGGTCTCTCCGGCTCCTTTGTTCTTCTGGCCAATGCCCTGAATCATGAGCTGTTTGATCAGATTATGCTGGTCAGCCCCCCAAGCATCCCACAGCTGAAGCAAACTCCGGATGACCGCTCCCGCATTGTTTTGAGACTGTTTGAGTTGCCGGTAATCGGAAAGTCTCTCTATTATATACTGGCAAGCCGCTCCAATCTGGAATACTTTTTGACAGAAACCTGCTTTTTCAATTCGTTTCACATGGAACCTTCCGTTCTCAAAGCATACTATGACGCGGCACACACCGGAAATGGGAATGGAAAATATGTATTGGCCAGTCTGAAAAGCAATTATCTGTATGCGGATATTACAAAGGCTCTGAAAGAAGCCTCCAACCGCATCGTAATTGTAAATGGCACCCAGAACAAGGAGCATGAAGCCATTGAGAAAGGCTACCTGAATATCAATCCCAATCTGGTGATCGAAAGCATCTCCGGAGCAAAGCTGCTGCCACAGCTGGAGAATGAAGAAGAAATGGCAGAACTGCTGTATCATTTCTAAGCTAACACCTGCTAACGCACAGGCGCCGTCAGCGTAGAAAGCAACAGATTGCGGGGAATCAATTTTCAAACACACTCCGCCTCTTCATGCGAACCAAAATATTAGGATCGCGTCCAGTTATCCACAGACGCGATCCTTTTTTTGTCCTTTATCCACACCATTCTTTACTTTTTTGAGGATAAGGGCTCCTTTGAGGGGAGTCCGGCCTTTCTCGGATATTTTCCCGGAGTGGCCTTTTCCTTCTCAATCAAAAGAAAGGAACGATTGATCTCAGTACCCGGAAGGCAAAATTCTTTTCTCTCCTTCAATCTTCCTCCCAGCAAATACAGCGCTGTTTTGGCCTCTTTTACCTCATTATCGATATTTATCGATTTATATGGGATGAAGACGCCTCCCTTTTTCACAAAGGGCAGACAGTATTCCGACAGGGAGGAAAGATTTGCCACCGCTCTGGAAACACAGAGATCAAACTGCTCTCTGTATGATTTATCTCTTGCCGCGTCCTCCGCCCTCCCATGAATAGCCGTGACATTTTTTAATCGAAGTTTGTCGATTGTTTGATTCAGAAAATTCACTCTCTTATTCAGAGAATCCAGCAGCACCACCTTAAGATGAGGAAACGCGATCTTCAGCGGAAGTCCCGGAAATCCGGCGCCTGTGCCCACATCAATCACCGCGCCGCAAGAATTCAGATCATAGACCTGTACAAGGGAGAGGCTGTCGATAAAATGCTTCTGGATGACCTCCTGATATTCCGTGATAGCGGTCAGATTCATCACCTTATTTTTCTCCACAAGCAGCTCATAGTAAATCAAAAACTGGCCGACCTGTTCCTCCGTCAGTTCGATCCCCAGCTCCCCGCAGCCCTCCGCGAGCACGGAGGTATCATACCTGCTCAAAATCTGGTCCCTGGCTGTAATACTACTGTTTTCCATACAAAATCCTTTCTCTGATTCCATCACGCCAAATATACCAGCAGCACCGACACATCCGCCGGAGACACTCCCGCAATGCGGGAGGCCTGACCGATGGACTGGGGACGGTACTGCTTCAGCTTCTGCCTCGCCTCAGTCCGAAGGCTGGGAACCGCGTCGTAATCAATAGTTTCCGGTATCTTCCTGGACTCCATCTTTTTAAATTGAGCCACCTGGTGAATCTGGCGCTTCAGATATCCGGCATACTTAATATTAATGTTTACCTGCTGACATACATCCTCCGGCAGGGACTGCCGGTCCTGATCGATCTCCGCTACCATCTCATAGCTCAGCTCCGGTCTGCGGATCAGCTCCGCCAGGGACGCGGAGGTTTGCAGCGGCGTACTTCCGTGACGCTCCAGACAGTCCTGAACCTCCCGGTTCGCTCCAATATGGGTATGCTCTACCCGGTCAATCTCTTTTTGAATCTGCTCTTCTTTTTTAAGAAGCTTATAATATCGATCCGAATCGATCAGTCCGATTTCATATCCTTTTTTGGTCAGACGAAGATCCGCGTTATCCTGCCGCAGCAGCAGCCGGTATTCCGCCCGGGAGGTCATCATGCGGTAGGGCTCCCGGTTTTCCTTCGTCACCAAATCATCAATCAGTACACCGATGTACGCCTCCGACCGGTCCAGAATCAGCGGCTCCTTCCCCTGAAGCTTTCTGGCCGCGTTGATCCCCGCGATCAATCCCTGGGCCGCCGCCTCCTCATACCCTGAGCTGCCGTTAAACTGCCCTGCGCTGAACAGTCCGCTGATCTTCTTAAACTCCAGGGAGAGCTTCAGATTTCTGGCATCAATGCAGTCGTACTCAATGGCATAGGCGTTCCTCACGATCTCCGCCTTCTCCAGTCCCGGTACACTGCGGTACATCTCAATCTGCACATCCTCCGGAAGGGAGCTGGACATTCCTCCCACATACATCTCATCCGTATGGATCCCCTCCGGTTCAATAAAGACCTGATGGCGGCTCTTGTCCGCAAACCTCACCACCTTATCCTCGATGGAGGGACAATATCTCGGTCCCGTCCCCTCGATCATCCCGGAGAACAGCGGGGAGCGGTCCAGATTATTCCTTATGATCTCATGGGTTTTCTCGTTGGTGTAGGTGAGCCAGCAGGATACCTGGTCCTTCTGGATCGTTTCCGGGTCTGTGGTGAAGGAGAAGGGAACAATCCTCTCATCTCCCTTTTGCTCCTCCATTTTGGAGAAATCAATGGACTTTTTTGAGACACGGGCCGGCGTCCCGGTCTTAAACCGGTACATCTCAATCCCCTGCTTTTTCAGGGATTCCGTCAGAAAATTGGCCGCCTGGAGTCCATTGGGTCCGGTATACAAGCTTACATCCCCATAAATACATCTGGCTCTCAGATAGGTGCCGGTGCAAAGAACAGCCGCCCCACAGTGATAAACAGCCCCGGAATAGGTCTTCACCCCGGTGAGGACTCCTTCCTCCACCAGCAGCTCCGTCACCTCCATCTGTTTGATCATCAGATTTTCCGTGCGCTCCAGTACCTGCCGCATACTCCTGGAATAATCCGCTTTGTCCGCCTGAGCCCGAAGAGAATGAACCGCGGGACCCTTAGACTGATTCAGCATTTTGGACTGAATGAAGGTCCGATCAATATTTTTTCCCATCTCTCCCCCAAGGGCATCCACCTCTCTTACCAGATGTCCCTTAGAGCTGCCTCCCACATTCGGGTTACAAGGCATTAAAGCAATGCTGTCCACGCTGACCGTAAACATCACGGTGCGCATTCCCAGCCTGGCCGCCGCCAGGGCCGCCTCACATCCCGCGTGTCCGGCTCCCACCACCACGATATCCACATACTCTTCCACTTTGCTCACGCTTATCCCCACCTTCCTACTCGTTCTCAACACCCGCTATTATACTATCCCTCCTCCCATATATCAAACGAAATTTAGCAGGAAACGCTTTTCACTTTCCCATACAAAATCTCCCGAAAATCTCATCTATCAAATCCTCCCCCACAGCTTCCCCGGTAATCTCCCCCAGGGCCTGGTATCCGTCCATCAAATCAATAGAATAGAAATCCTCCGGCATCCCCATTTCGACGCTTTCCAGCACCCGCCTCATACTGCTGGCCGCCTGCGTCAGAGCGTACTTCTGTCTGGCATTGGTGATGGTCACCTGGTCATTGAAGGAAATTTTTCCCTGATAAAACATTTCCTTCAGCGTCTCCTCCAACGCATCGATCCCCTGACGCTCTCTGGCCGACACCGCAATCACCGGATACCGTCCACCCGTCAGATGCTCCAGCTCCTCCTTCGTCACCGCCGCCCTAAGGTCAGACTTATTCAGCAGAACAATGGCCTTTTTTTCCCCGATGACCTTCTGAATCTCCCGGTCATTCGCATCCAGAGCTCTGGAGGAATCCACCACATACAGAATCAAATCCGCCTCCGCCGCCTTCTCCCTGGCTCTCTTTACTCCGATTTTTTCCACAAGATCTCTCGTATCCCGAATCCCCGCCGTGTCCATCACATTCAGCGTGATCTCCCCCAGCGAAATCGTCTCCTCCAGCACATCCCTGGTGGTCCCCTCCACCTCGGTCACAATGGCTCTCTCCTGCCCCAAAATGGCGTTCAGAAGCGAGGATTTTCCTGCGTTTGGCTTTCCCAGAATGACGGTCTGGATCCCCTCCTTGATCATTCGTCCGTAGTCCGCGGAGTCAATCAGCCTTTGAAGCCGGCCCAGAATATCCAAGACCTCTCCTCTCAAACGCTCCGAATATCCCTCCAGACTGATATGCTCCGGGTCGTCCAGCGCCGACTCAATAAAAGCGGTCTGATAGAGAATCCGTTCCCTGAGCCCCTTCACCTCCCGCTGAACCGCCCCCTTCAGCTGGCTGACCGAGCTTTTCAGCGCATATCCATTCTTCGCCTGAATCACATCGATCACCGCCTCTGCCTGGGACAGATCGATCCTCCCGTTCAGAAAGGCTCTCTTCGTGAACTCTCCCGGCTCCGCCGGCCTGGCTCCGTTTCGCAGCACCGCGTCCAGCACCCGCCTCATGGCATATACCCCTCCGTGGCAGTTGATCTCCGCCACATCCTCCGCCGTGAAGCTGCGGGGACCCCGCATCACCGACACCAGCACCTCATCCAGCACCTCGTCCCCGTCCACTATAAAGCCATAGTGGATGGTATGGCTGTCCTGATCAGCAAGGCTCTTCGCCCTCCCCTTTGCCCGGTATACCCGGTCCGCCACCGCCAGCGCCTCCGGACCGCTGATCCGAATTATGCCAATCCCGGCTCCTGCCACCGCCGTGGAGATGGCCGCAATGGTATCACCGCTTTTCATCATAAAATCATTCCCCTTCTCTGTAGGATGAAAAGAAAGGGCCGTCACAGAATCTCCGACTCTGCGGCTGCCCTTTTCACTATTTTTTATTCCTCGGTTCCTTCACTCTCCACCCGTTCCGGCTGCTCAGGTCTGCGGCCTCTCTCATATCTCGCTCCCCGGGCCGGTCTTTCTCCTCTGCCCCTGTAGGGCCTCTCCTGCCGTCTCTTGGGCGTCACCACCACTTTCCGGTTGGGCTCATCTCCCTCGGAATGGGTCGTCACATAAGGATCATTCTGAAGGGCTGAGTGGATAATTCTTCTCTCATAAGGATTCATGGGCTCCAGAAATACCGGCCTTCCTGTCTTTTTTACCTTGAAGGCAATATTCTTTGCCAGATTTTCCAGAGTGGCCTTTCTTCTGTTTCTGTAGTCCTCCGTGTCCAGCTTCACTCTCACGTAAGAAGCCTTTCCCTTATTCACCACCAGGCTGGTCAAATACTGGAGAGAATCCAGCGTCTGACCTCTCTTTCCGATCAGCAGTCCCATATCCTCACCGGACAGCTCCACAGAGAGCTCCTCCTCCGCAAACTCGGTCCTGATATCCACCTTCATCTCCATGACCCGGAACACTTCGGTCAAGAACTGGCTGGCTCTGCTCTTTGCCTCCTCGGGATCCGCGGGCACCCGGGGAGTCCTTATCGTCTGCTCCTCCTCTTCCAAAGCAGCGGGCTCCGCCACCGGCTTTTCCGTTTCCTTGCGGTATTCCTTCCGGCCTTCTCTTCTGGAATCACGGCCCCGTTCCCATTTCGGCCCTCTGGAATATTCCTTTCTCGGCTCCCTGGGAAACTCCCTCTTCGGTTCAAGGACGGCCTCCGCCTTCCCTTCCTCCGCGGCCTCCACTCGCGCCTCCGGCACAGACTCCTCCGGCTTCGGGGCGGGCTTTTCCGGCTTTTTCTCCGAATGGATTTCCTTCTTCGGCTCTTTCCGGGGCTCCTTTCCTTTTTCAGGACCTTCCTTCTTCAACTCTTTTTTGAATTCTTTCTTCGGCTCCTTTTTGAAATCCTTCTTGGGCTTTCCTTCTTTCTCTCCGAAAACCTCCTTCAGCAGGTCCTCATCCGTATATTTCTTTTTTGCCTCGATGACGGCCTTCTTGCCTCCGATTCCAAAAAATCCCTTGGACCCCTGCTCGATCACCGTATATTCCAGGTTGTCGCTGCTGGTCCCCAACTGGATCGACGCTTCCAGGACAGCGTCTTCTACTGTTTTAGCTGTTACGCGAATCGAATCCATATTCTGTCCCCCTACTTCTTTGCGTTTTTCTCATTATACTGCTTCACCATCTGGGCCTTCGCGGCAAGACTTCCCGGCTTCGCCGTGGATGTATTCTTATAGTAATCCGTGGAATTCTTAATCTTCTCAGCCTTCTCCTCCTCGGAAACCTCCTTTTTCTCCACCTTCTTCTCAATGCTCCTTGCGCTGATCTTGGCGGTGTTGGAAATCTTCTGAGGCGGAAGTCCCTGCTTCTCTCTCTTTTTATTAATCTTCTCCAGGTTCTGCTTCACCAGCTCGTCCACATCCATCTTGTCAATGTGGCGGTTTACCACAACCTGCTGAATGCTACGCACCACAGCTCCGGCGATCCAGTAAATACCCATACCTACCGGCAGCGTCAGACAAAAAACAGCTGACATCAAAGGCATCACCGTATTCATGGTCTTCATGGTGGCGGCCATCGTATCGCTGGAGTCCTGGCTGGGCTGATTTTCTGTATTCATGCTCATGAGCTTCGCGTTCAGCCACTGGGTCAGTGCGGATAAAATCGGAATAAGAGCCGCTCCGATCATCAGCAGAATAGCTCCTGACGCCATGGCGCTCATGAAAATGGTAGCCGGTGAATCCGCAATATTCAGCCCCAGGAAATAGTTCATATGATCCACCTGCTTCTGGGTGCTGGTGATTACATCGGAGAGATCCGGAAACTTCTCAAGAAGCTGGGTCCAGTTGTCCGGCTTAAACTTATAGAGTACGTCGATCAGTGTCAGCTCCGAAAATTCCTTAAAGCTTACAGAATTGGAGCTGGCCATCTCCGTCATGAACTCCTCCGCTCCAGAAGTCTGAAGAAGCTGAGTAGCCAGGGGCATAAAAGCGTCCTTTACAATGGTTACATACGCCGGAATATTCCAAATCACCCGGTACAACGCGAACAGAATCGGCATCTGAATCAACAGCTGTACACAGCTCCCCATGGGGCTTACCCCATATTTTTCATAGACAGCCTTCGTCTCCTCGTTCATCTTCATCATGGCTGCCTGATCCTGATTTTTGCCCTTATATTTCTTCTGAATGGCCTGAAGCTCCGGATTCATTTTGCTCTGAAGCTTTGAAAACCTCTGCTGCTTGATGGTGAGCGGCATTAAGAGCAGGTAAATAACAATGGTAAATAAGATGATGCACAATCCGATATTATCCAGGCCTATCTTCGTCTGCAGCCAGAATATGGCGTTCATGATATAGCCCAGAAGCTTGGCCACCGGCCCGATAATAAATGCTTCGCTTTGAGTCAATAACATCCTTTCATTTTCCTCCTATGGAACGGGATCATATCCGCCTTTTGAAAAGGGATTGCATCTTAAAATCCGCCAGGCCGCCAGGAGGCTTCCCTTTACAGCACCATACTTCTCTATGGCCTCCAGACCATACTGGGAACAGGTGGGAATGTAAGGGCATCTGGTCCTTTTCATTGGCGAGAGATACTTCTGATAAAATCTAATCAGCCAAATGAGTATCTTCTTCATTTTCTTTTTTCACTTCTTTCTTTTGCTCCGACTCAAGAATGGAATGGAGCCTGCAAAGATGAAGCAGTGCGCTCTCAATTTCAAAGAAACTTCGTTCTTTCGCACCTGGCCTCGCAATCACCACAAGATCGAGACCTCTAACAAATTTCTGTTCATTCAATCGATAACTTTCCCGGATCAATCTTGTAATCCTATGTCTTACCACACTGTTTCCGACTTTTTTACTGACTGAAATTCCAACCCGGTTTCGCCGCGTGTCCTGTTCCAGAATATACATGATCAAATACTTGTTGGCATACGATTTGCCTTTTTTGTAGACACGCTGGAAGTCCCCGTATTTTTTTAAGGATTCTGAAAAAATCATCTAATATTCCTTTGAGCCACAACAAAGCTAAATAACAAAAACAGACCTTAGCAAGTAAACTTGTACGGCCTCTTTTTATTATTTGCTGCTGTTCTGATCTGTTTTACAAAAAAGGCCACATATATGCGGCCTATGCTGACAAAACTTTTCTTCCTTTTGCTCTTCTTGCAGCTAAGACTTTTCTTCCGCCTGCTGTGCTCATTCTTGCTCTGAAGCCATGAACCCTTGCTCTGGATTTCTTCTTCGGCTGAA
This sequence comes from uncultured Lachnospiraceae bacterium, assembly GCA_964528295.1. GTDB lineage: Bacteria > Bacillota > Clostridia > Lachnospirales > Lachnospiraceae > Choladousia. The sequence goes on along the minus strand of CAZGRM010000057.1, from coordinate 6,873 downwards.
ATGTCATCTTCATAATTCCGGCACCTCCTTCTCTCCCCGAACACAATCTATCTCCGGTAAAATAATAAGCGATCACGTATATATGTGAAAACATCATTTCAATTATATTCACAAAACCGCTTTTCGTCAAGCAAATCCTTAGAAAAAGCGAATCTTTTTCTAAGGATTCGCACTTATCCACATTATCCACAAAGTTATGCACACTCGTGGATAAACTTATCCAGTTGACGTAATTTTATCCACATTTTGTGGAAAACCTGTGGATAACTTTTTTATCAGCTGTGAATAAACGAGGGCCTGTCTTCCTTTTTCCTTGATAAATCAAGGATCCGCCGCTGTGCATAGGAAGGATAGCTTATGCACAGAACATGTTTTCGCTTTTTCTCCCGATCTTTTTTATGTAAACAAGCCCCGAAGTTATCCACATAGTTTTCAAGCTCTTTTCAGGATATCCCCAAGTATTCCACATTTATTACAGACAATTATCCAAAAAGTTATCATTGCTAAATCCGGCTTTTTGGTTTAATATTAGTGTAGGAAAAATTGGTTTTTTGGAGATAAAACATATGGACATACTAAAAGAAAAATGGGAAGAAATCCTATACATCGTCAAAGTAGAACATGAGCTTTCGGATATTTCTTTCAAAACCTGGCTGAAGCCGCTGCAAATCCACAGTGTCTCAGATCACAAGGTCACTATTTTGGTGCCCTCTGAGCAGATGGGGATTGATTATATTACCAAAAAATATATGTTTCCCATCAAGGTGGCCATCGCGGAGTTCACCGGCAAGGAGTACGACATTGAATTTATTCCGCCGGAGCAGGCCAAAAGTCTGGAAAACAAAAAGCTGTTCGCCTCCATCAACCAGCAGGACAACAGCGCCAACGCGGAAAAGGCCAATCTGAACCCGAAGTACACCTTCGACACCTTCGTGGTGGGCAACAACAACAAATTCGCCCACGCCGCCGCTTTGGCCGTGGCGGAGTCGCCGGGAAAAATGTACAATCCCCTGTTTATCCACGGGGGCGCCGGGCTGGGGAAAACCCACCTGATGCACTCCATCGCTCATTTTGTCCTGGACCAGAATCCGGAAAAGCGGGTGCTCTACGTCACCAGTGAAACCTTTACCAATGAGCTGATTGAATCCATCCGAAACGGAAACAATACAGCTATGACCAAATTCCGGGAAAAGTACCGGAACGTGGACGTACTTTTGATTGACGATATTCAGTTTATAATAGGAAAGGAAGCTACCCAGGAAGAGTTTTTCCATACCTTTAATGATCTCCATGGAAATAAAAAACAGATTATTATCTCCTCCGATAAGCCGCCAAAGGACATCGAGACACTGGAAGCCAGACTCCGCTCCCGCTTTGAGTGGGGACTGATCGCAGATATTTCCTCCCCGGACTTTGAGACCAGAATGGCCATTCTGCACCGGAAGGAAGAGAATGACGGCTACAACATCGACAACGAGGTAATTAAATATATCGCAATGAACATCAAATCCAACATCCGTGAGCTGGAGGGCGCCCTGAATAAGCTGGTGGCCCTAAGCAACCTGGAAAACCGGGAAATCACGGTTAAGCTGGCGGAGGAAGCGCTGAAAGATATCATTTCTCCCGATGAAAAGAAGGAGATTACCCCGGCGCTGATCATCAATACGGTGGCCGAGCACTTCCATCTCACGGCGGAGGATATCAAGAGCAACAAGCGAAATTCCGAGATCGTGCTGCCCCGGCAGATCGCCATGTATCTGTGCAGCAACATGACCAGCGTAGGCTTGAAAAAAATCGGCGCCGAGATGGGCAACCGGGACCATTCCACCGTACTTCACGGATCCAAAAAAATCTCCTCCGAGTTAAAAACCTCCGAGGAATTGAAAAAAACGGTGGAAATTTTGAAGAAAAAAATCAATCCGGCTTAAAAGTTATCCACAAAGTTATCCACTTATCCACAGGATATCCATTGTGAAGCGGTGTGAACGGTCTGTGGAAGACTGTTTAAAACTTTTTATCCACAGAACTTTTTTTCGGAATCAAAGCGGAGGGGATGTGAATAACTCTCCTCTTTTCCGGCAGTTATCTCAGGCCGCTTCACACAGTTATTCCGGTATTTTTTTCTTTTATTTACAAGGCTTTTCCGGCTTTTGCACATATCCACAGCCCTTAATAAGATTACTGCGGATCTTTTTTAATATTTTATATCTGAAGGGAGCATCCACCACTATGAAGATTACCTGCAAGAAAGCGGACCTGCTAAAAGGCATCAACATCGTTATGAAGGCCGTTTCATCCAATACCACCATGCCCATCCTGAAATGCATCCTGATTCAGGCTGCTCCAAAGGAAATCAAATTCACAGCCAACGACATGGAGCTTGGTATCGAGACGAAAGTAGACGGCTTTGTCCATGAAAAGGGAATTATTTCTCTGGAAGCAAAGCTTTTTTCTGAAATTATCCGGAAACTGCCGGACAACGATGTGACCATCTCTGTGGATAACAACAATAATACGCTGATCGTATGTGAAAAAGCGAAGTTTTCCATCATGGGACAAAGCGGTGAGGATTTCCCCTATCTCCCCTTTGTGGAGAGAGATTATCAGATCACGGTCTCTCAGTTTACTTTAAAAGAAATCATCCGCCAGACCATCTTCTCCATCGCTCCCAACGACAGCAATAAGATGATGACCGGAGAGCTCTTTGATATCAATGGATCGGAAATGAAGGTGGTTTCCCTGGACGGACACCGGATTTCCATAAGAAAGATCGAACTGAAGTCGGAATATGGGCAGAGAAAGGTGATTGTTCCCGGCAAGACATTGACGGAAATCTCCAAGATACTGACCGGCGGCACGGAGGATGATGTCACGATCTTCTTCACGGACAATCACGTTTTATTTGAGTTTGACGAATCAAAGGTGGTTTCCAGACTGATCGAGGGAAATTACTTCCGGGTGGAGCAGATGCTCTCCAATGACTATGAGACGAAGGTCCATATCAACAAAAAAGAATTTCTGGACTGCATCGACCGGGCGACCCTGATGGTGAAGGAGGGAGATAAACGGCCCATCATTCAGAAAATTTCTGAGGATGTGATGGAGCTGAAGATTTCTTCTCAGCTGGGCTCCATGGACGAGATGATCGATATCAGCCTGGAGGGGAAGGATATCAAGATCGGATTTAACCCCAAGCTGCTGATCGACGCGCTGCGGGTCATCGATGATGAGGAGATCGACATTTACTATATGAATCCGAAGGCGCCCTGCATCATCCGGGACGAGGAGCAGAGCTATATCTATCTGATTTTGCCGGTGAACTTTGTGGATAATGACTGAGGATGGGATCGGAGGAAAAGAAATGGAGCAAGTGGAGATCAGGCTGAGGGAGGAATACATCAAGCTGGGCCAGGCGCTGAAGGCGGCCGGCGTGGCGGAATCCGGTGTGGAGGCCAAGTATATGATCCAGGAGGGAAAAGTGCTGGTAAATGGAGCCGCGGAGACACAGCGGGGAAAGAAGCTGCGTGACGGGGATCAGGTTCAGTGTGGGGATGTGCTGATTCAGATAAGGGCATAGAGATGATTGTTGAGTCCATTAAATTGAACCATTTCCGGAATTATGAGGGACTGGAGCTTTGTTTTCATCCGGGAACCAACCTGTTTTACGGGGACAACGCTCAGGGAAAGACAAATATTCTGGAATCTGTCTACCTCTGCGGGACCACCCGTTCCCACCGGGGAAGCAAGGACCGGGAGATCATCCATTTCGGGGATGAAGAATCTCATATCTGCATGAGGATCCGGCGAGGAGACATTCCCTACCGGATCGATATGCATTTAAAGAAAAATAAAACGAAGGGGATCGCCATCAACGGCGTGCCGGTGAGGAAGGCCAGCGAGCTGATCGGACTGGGGAATTTTGTATTTTTCTCCCCGGAGGATCTGAATATTATTAAAAACGGTCCGGCGGGGAGACGCAGATTCCTGGATATGGAGCTTTGTCAGCTGGACAAAATATATCTTCACAACCTGTCCAATTACAATAAGATTCTGATCCAGAGAAACAAGCTGCTGAAGGATTTTGGATTTTATCCGGAGGCCTCCGCCATGCTGGAGGTGCTGGATGAGCAGCTGGTGGGATACGGATCGGGGATTGTCAGGGCGAGAGAAGCATTTATAGAAGAGCTGAATCCCATTATTTACGGGATTCACAGCCGCCTGTCGGGGAGGAAGGAGGAGCTGAGGCTGGGCTATGAGAGAGATACGGATCCCGCCCAGTTTTATGAGCGGCTTTACCAGAACAGGGAGAAGGACATTCGAACGAAGATGACTAACTGCGGTCCCCATCGGGATGATCTGGAGTTTTCGGCGGGGGGTGTGGATATTCGGAGGTTCGGTTCCCAGGGGCAGCAGCGGACCACCGCATTGTCCCTGAAGCTGGCGGAGATCGAGATTGTAAAGAGAAACGTCAAGGATACGCCGGTGCTTTTGCTGGATGATGTGCTGTCGGAGCTGGATGGGAACAGACAGCATTATCTGCTGGAGAGCATCCACGAGATCCAGACTATGATTACCTGTACCGGGATTGATGATTTTGTGGAAAATCATTTTAAAATAGATCGGCTGTTCCATGTGATTGAGGGGACGGTCAAAGAGGATGAATGAAAAAATGAAGGAACTGAGGAAAGGGCCGGTCAGGCTCTTTTGACAGACTGGTCAGACTATTAGTAGGAGGATATCTATGAGCGCGGAATACGGTGCGGATCAGATTCAGATTCTGGAGGGATTGGAAGCGGTAAGAAAGAGACCTGGCATGTATATCGGGAGTACCTCGACGAGGGGACTCCACCATCTGGTATATGAGATTGTAGATAACGCCATTGACGAGGCGCTGGCGGGCTACTGCCATAATATTTTAGTGACGATTCAAAAAGGGGATGTGATCCAGGTGGTGGATGACGGCCGGGGCATCCCTGTGGGCATCAATACGAAGGCCGGGCTGCCCGCCGTGGAGGTGGTATTTACCGTGCTGCACGCCGGCGGAAAATTCGGCGGCGGGGGCTACAAGGTGTCCGGAGGGCTCCACGGTGTGGGCGCCTCCGTGGTAAACGCCCTGTCGGAGTGGCTGGAGGTAAGGATCTGCCACGAGGGCAAGGTATATGAGCAGAGGTACGAGCGGGGCAAGGTGACAGAGAAGCTGACCATCGTGGATACCTGTGATCCGGAGAAGACCGGAACCACCGTGACCTTTTTGCCGGACAAGGAAATTTTTGAGGAGACGGTTTTTGATTATAATACGCTGAAGCAGCGTCTGCGGGAGATGGCCTTCCTGACCAGAAATATTAGGATCGTGCTGAGAGATGAGCGGGAGGAGGAGCCCTACGAGAAGATGTTTCACTATGAGGGAGGGATTAAGGAATTTGTCACCTACCTGAACAAGGGCAAGACTCCTCTTTACCCGGATATTATTTACTGTGAGGGGGAGAAAGATGGGGTCTATGTGGAGGTGGCCATGCAGCATAATGACTCCTACACAGAAGGGAGCTACAGCTTCGTGAATAATATCACCACGCCGGAGGGGGGCACCCATCTAACGGGCTTTAAGAATGCGCTGACCAAGACCTTTAATGATTACGCAAGAACCAATAAGCTGATTAAGGATTCGGATCAAAACCTGATGGGGGATGATATCCGGGAGGGACTGACCGCCATCATCAGCATCAAGATCGGGGAGCCCCAGTTTGAGGGGCAGACGAAGCAGAAGCTGGGGAACAGTGAGGCCAGAGGAGCCGTGGAGAATATTGTCACGGACCAGCTCACCATCTTTTTGGAGCAGCATCCCCAGGTGGCGAAGATCATCGTGGAGAAGTCGGTGATGTCCCAGCGGGCCAGGGAGGCGGCCAGAAAGGCCAGGGACCTGACCAGAAGAAAGTCGGCGCTGGACGGACTTTCTTTGCCGGGAAAGCTGGCGGACTGTTCGGATAAGGATCCCTCAAAGTGCGAAATCTATATCGTGGAGGGAGATTCCGCGGGAGGCTCCGCAAAGACGGCCAGGAGCCGGGCCACCCAGGCGATCCTGCCTCTGAGGGGAAAGATTCTGAATGTGGAGAAGGCCAGACTGGACCGGATCTACGGAAATGCGGAGATTAAGGCCATGATTACCGCCTTCGGGACGGGGATTCATGAGGACTTTGATATCACGAAGCTTCGGTACCACAAGATCATCATCATGACGGATGCCGATGTGGACGGAGCTCACATCGCCACGCTGCTTTTGACCTTTCTGTACCGGTTTATGCCGGAGCTGATCAAGCAGGGATATGTGTATCTGGCGCAGCCGCCTCTCTATAAGCTGGAGAAAAACAGAAAGGTGTGGTACGCCTACAGCGATGAACAGCTAAAGAACATCCTGGACGAGGTGGGCCGGGATCAGAATAACAAGATCCAGCGATATAAGGGGCTGGGAGAGATGGACGCGGAGCAGCTCTGGGATACCACCATGGATCCGGAGCACCGGATTCTGAAGCGGGTGACCATGGATGAGGCCCAGTCCTCGGAGATCGATCTGACCTTCACCACGCTGATGGGAGATCAGGTGGAGCCCCGGCGGGAGTTCATCGAGGAAAACGCAAAGAATGTGAAAAATCTGGATATTTAATTCGATATTTGGACAACAGGCTTCCGATGACAACAACAGCAAAGATTAACAGGAGGAGTATTCCGTGGAAGATAATATTTTTGACCAGATTCGGGAAGTGGATCTGAAGAAGACAATGGAGGAATCCTATATTGATTACGCCATGAGCGTGATCGCGGCCCGGGCCCTGCCGGATGTGAGGGACGGACTGAAGCCGGTGCAGCGAAGGGTTCTCT
>CAZGRM010000056.1:0-16512 GCA_964528295.1 uncultured Lachnospiraceae bacterium | reverse complement strand
AGCTTTACCGCGTCATCCGCGACTATGGGGAAGACAAGTTCGCGAAAAACATTGCCAAGCACATTGTAAGTGCCAGAAAAGAAAAAGAACTGGAAACAACTGGGGAGTTAATTCATGTTATAAAAGCGGCGATACCTATGAAAGTGCGGGCAGTAGGAGGACACCCGGCCAAAAGGACGTTTCAGGCGATCAGGATCGAACTGAACAGGGAGCTGGAGGTACTGGAGAATTCACTGGAGGATATGATCGATCTTCTGAATGACGGAGGGCGGATCTGCGTGATCACCTTCCATTCGCTGGAGGACCGCATCGTGAAGAACAAGTTCCGGTACTGTGAAAACCCATGCACCTGTCCCAGAGAATTTCCGGTGTGCGTATGTGGGAAAAAACCAAAGGGAAAAGTAATTACCAGAAAACCAATCCTCCCATCCGCGGAGGAGCTGGAAGAAAATAGCAGGGCGAAAAGTTCGAAGCTGAGGGTCTTCGAACGTGAAATACAATAAGGGAGCAGGGAGCGGAAGATGGCAGGAACGACGAGAAGCGGTAATAGCCGCGGCCAGTACAGAACAACAGAGAACCGGAGAGCTTACGCATACGTGGAAGGGACAGCGGCGCGCAAGCTTCAGAGCGTTCCGGAAAGGATACAGCGGCAGCCGGCGAAGAAGACCAGCCGCGCCACCCGGAAAAACCGGGAGCGGGCGCTTCAGATGAATTTACATTACGTGCTGTTTCTCACGGCGGTGGCGGTGGTTACGGTGTGGACCTGTGTCATCTATCTACAGCTTCAGGCGAAGGGGACGAAGCTTCAGAAGGAAGTGACGGCGCTGGAGACGCAGGTGGATTCCGCCAAGCTCCAGAACGATTCGGAGTACAACCGGATCATGGCAAATGTTGACATGGAGCATGTGAAGGAAGTGGCGATGAATGAGCTGGGCATGGTCCAGGCGAAGAAGAGCCAGATCGTCACATACGAAATCGATGACAGCGACTATGTGAGGCAGTATTCGGAGATACCCGAAGAGTAGGTGATGAATTGGCAAATAAAATCCGAACAAAAAATGAACGAAGATTCACTAAAAAAATGCAAATAAAGCTTCTGGCTGTATTTGCATTCATTTTATTATTGATGGTAATTCTGCTGCTGCGCATTGTATACATCAATGTGAAGAGCGGAAAGAAATACGCGAAGCAGGTGCTGTCCCAGGCCAACTATGACAGCCAGACGCTGTACAGCCGCCGGGGAGAGATCCAGGACACCAACGGCCGCCTGCTGGCCTACAGCGAGAAGCAGTACAATCTGATTCTGGACTGCTACGAGATCAACCTGGGGGAGGATGAGGTCTATGTGGACCCGACCATCAATGCGCTGAACGCGGTTTTTGGTCTGGACACCGCCAAGCTCAAGGATACCATCACCGGAGAGAAGACGAGGGACAGCCAGTATCAGGTGGTACTGAAAAACGTGACCCAGGATCAGAAGGACGAGTATGAGGACTACGTGTCTCTGGACGAGGACCGGGAGCTGACCAAGGAGGAGCGGCAGGAGCTCCAGAAGGTGAAGGGGGTCTGGTTTGAGGAGCATTTCATCCGAAAATATCCTCTGGACACGGTGGCCAGCAACGTGGTGGGCTTTTCCAATGAGCTGGGAGACGGCATCGCCGGCCTGGAATCCTACTATGACAGTCTGCTGCAGGGCACCAACGGCCGGGTCTTCGGCTACCTGAATGAGAATCAGGAATATCAGAAAAAGACCATCGCGCCGGAGAACGGCTACACGATAAAGACCACGCTGGATATCAATATTCAGCAGGTCGTGGAGAAATACATCGCGGAATTTGATGAGGAGTACGGCACCGACGAGGACAACGGCACGGCGAAGCACGGAGCCCAGGATATCGGCGTCATTGTCATGGACCCCAATAATGGGGCGGTGCTGGCCATGGCCACGAACCACGGATACAGTCTCAGCGATCCCTATGATATGAGCGCCTGGTACACTGTCTCTGAGATCAAGTCCATGACGGATGAACAGTACGTGGACGCGCTGAACGATATGTGGAGCAACTACTGCGTGACGGACGGCATCGAGCCGGGCTCCACCTTCAAGCCCATCACCATCGCTTCGGCGCTGGAGTGCGGCGCGATTCTGGAGAATTCCTATTATTACTGTGACGGCACGGAGTTTGTGACGGATACGGAGATTCACTGCGATGCCTGGCCGGGCTCTCACGGGGATGAGAGTCTGGAGGATGTGCTGAAGAATTCCTGCAATGACGGCCTGATGGCCATCGCCGCGAGGATGGGGGTATCGAGGTACATTGAGTATCAGTCCCTGTTCAATTTCGGCAAGCTGACCGGGATCGATCTGCCCAACGAGGCCGCCGGCTCCGTCTATACGAAGGAGCGGATGAACGAGGTGGAGCTGGCCACCTGTTCCTTCGGCCAGGGCTTTACCTGTACGATGATCCAGGAGATCGCCGCCTTCTCGGCGGTGGTAAACGGGGGCTACTATTATCAGCCCCACGTGATGGACAAGGTGATAGACGAAAACGGCAAGGTGATCAAGAGCTCCTCCGGCCTGCTGCTGAAGCAGCCTATTTCCTCCTATGTGTCGGGAGTGCTCAGGGGCTTTCTGGAAACTGTGGTGGCGGAGGGTACCGGAAAGAAGGCCCAGGTGCCGGGCTACCGCATCGGCGGAAAGACAGGTACAGCGGAGAAGATTGACTATACCACCGGCACCCGTGCGGCGGGGAAGTATCTGGTGTCCTTTATCGGAGCCGCTCCCATTAATGACCCGGAGGTCGTGATCTACGTGGTGGTGGACGAGCCCAACGTGGATGACCAGGCCCACAGTACCTATGCCCAGGAGCTGTTTCGGAAGATTGCCATGGAGGTGCTTCCTTACATGGGGATCTACCCCACAGAGGATGTGACCGCTGAGCTTCTGGCGTATCTGGGATTGACCAGCGCGGATCTGGGATCGGAGGTGGTGCAGAAGTTCCAGGCCTTTGACGCCAGCGGAGCGCTCCACAACGACGCCCAGGTGAGAAACGGCCAGATCGTGGACGATGACGGCAATGTGCTGGAGGGCTGCTATATCGCCACGGACGGCACGGTGTACGACGCCAAGGCCAATCCGGTGTTCACCGTGGAGGTGGATGAGGATAATCTGGACCCCAAGGCCGAAAATCCCAATATCGCCACTCCGCCGGCTGAGAATAGCCAGGCCGCCGATGACAGCACCGTCTGGGACGGCGCCGACATCGCCGATGAGGATTCCCAGTAAGACAGGAAGGAAACCCATATGCTCCGAACGCTTCTTTTATAGAGAAGAGGCGTTCGGAGCATATTTTATCGAAGGGTCTGAAGGAGAACCGGGAGCGGAAATGATCCGGCATGCGCATATGTGGGCAAGCCGGTTAATAAATTATATAGAAAAGCGGCGGCGAGGTTTTTGTATGCGGAAAACCAGGTCCTATCACCGCAGAAAAATTATTTTGATTTTTTTCTGCGTCTTTCTGGCTCTCTGCTTTCTGGGGGGCAGGCTGGCCCATCTGATGATCGCGGAGTCGGAGTATTACGCTACCCTGGCGGAGGATCTCCACGAGCGGGAGAGGGAGATCAAGGCGGCCCGGGGCAGGATCCTGGACCGGAACGGCAACGTGCTGGCGGACAACCGGACGGTCTGCACCATCTCTGTGATCCACAGCCAGATTGAGGAGCCGGAGTGGGTGATCGAGGTGCTGTGTGAGGAGCTGGGGCTCCCGGAAGAGACGGTGCGAAAGAGGGTGGAGAAGGTCAGCTCCATTGAGCGGGTCCAGAAAAATGTGGATAAGGAGGTGGGGGACCGGATCCGGAACTATAATCTGGCGGGGGTGAAGGTGGATGAGGATTATCGCCGTTACTACCCTTACGGATCCATGGCCTCCAAGGTGCTGGGCTTTACGGGAGGGGATAATCAGGGCATCATTGGCCTGGAGGTCCAGTACGAGGAGGTGCTGGAGGGGACGCCGGGAAAGATCCTGACTCTGACGGACGCCAGGGGCATCGAGCTGGCCGACACAGGGGAGAGCCGGCTGGAGCCGGTGGAGGGCAGCGATCTGGTGATCACCATGGACTACAATATCCAGCAGTTCGCGGAGCAGGCCGCCTGCAAGGTGATGGAGCAAAAGCAGGCCGACAGCGTGTCCATCCTGATTATGAATCCCCAAAACGGGGAAATCTATGCAATGACCAACGTGCCGGAATTTGACCTGAACCATCCCTACGAGCTGCTGCCCCAGTATGAGGCGGCGGCTCTGGCGGATCAGGCGGCGGAGCCGGAGGGGCAGGCGGCAGCGGCCAGCGCCGGTGCCTCCGGCAGCGGGCTGAGCGGTGAGGCTCTTCAGAACGCCCTGAATCAGATGTGGCGCAACGGCTGCCTGAATGATACCTACGAGCCGGGCTCCACCTTCAAGATCGTGACGGCCGCCGCCGGGCTGGATTCCGGCGTGGTCTCTCTGAGCGACCAGTTCTCCTGCCCGGGCTTCAAGATCGTGGAGGACCGGAAGATCCGCTGCCACAAGGTGGGGGGCCATGGCGGCGAGACCTTCGTCCAGGCCACCCAGAATTCCTGCAATCCTGTCTTCATCGAGGTGGGGCTCCGGCTGGGGGTGGACCGCTATTTCTCTTATTTCCAGCAGTTCGGCCTGGACAAAAAGACGGGAATCGACCTTCCGGGGGAGGCGGCCACCATCATGCATAAGAAGGAAAATGTGGGCCTGGTGGAGCTGGCCACCATCTCCTTTGGCCAGTCCTTCCAGATCACCCCGGTTCAGCTGGCCACCACGGTCAGCTCCATCATTAACGGCGGCATCCGGGTGACGCCTCACTTTGGCATGGAGGTAAAGGACAGGGACGGCACCCTGCGCCAGGTGTACCAATATGACCAGGAAAACCGGATTCTCTCCGAGGAGACCTCCGCCACCATGCGGTATCTGCTGGAACAGGTGGTGGACGGGGGAGGCGGAAAGAATGCCTATATCGAGGGCTACCGGATCGGCGGAAAAACCGCCACCTCCGAGACTCTGCCCCGCAGCGCCAACAAATATATCTCCTCCTTCATCGGCTTCACACCCGCCGACGATCCCCAGGTTTTGGCCCTTTGCGTCATTAATAATCCCCAGGGTGTCTACTACGGGGGCACCATCGCGGCTCCGGTGGTAAAGGAAATTTTTTCCAACATTTTGCCCTATCTGGGAATTGAGCGGGCGGAGACGGAGGAGTAAAATCATACGATGATTCGGACGCTGCCCCGGCGGCGTCCGGATGAACAAAAATGAATGAAAAGCGAATCTTGCCAATTTGTTGCAATTTTATCTGTACATTGCTGGAAAAAGGAGATAAAATGAGAAAGAGCCTGCGCTTCGCTCCGGGGATTTTGCGGGGCCAGGGCGCAGAGGACAGAAGAGAGAATAGAAGAGGTGTGAGATGATAATTGACAAAGACATTTTGATTCCCCTGTTTATCGCGTTTGCCGTCAGCGTAGCGCTGAGCCCCTTCGTCATCCCGTTTTTACAGAAGCTGAAGGTGGGGCAGACGGAGCGGAAGGAGGGCGTTCAGTCCCATCTGAAAAAGGCGGGGACACCCACCATGGGCGGCTTGATCATTTTGATTAGTATTGTGGTGACCTCCTTGTTTTATATTGGCCGGTTCCCGAGAATGATCCCGGTGCTGTTTCTGATTTTGGGCTTCGGCATCATTGGCTTTCTTGACGATTATCTGAAGGTGGTGCTGCACCGCTCCGACGGTCTGTATCCGAAGCAGAAGATGCTGGGGCAGTTCCTGGTGACCACTGTTTTCATTGCCTGGCTCTGGTTTATGGACGGGGACAGCCTGGATATCCTGATTCCCTTTTCCGGAGGCAGGACCCTGGGGGGCGGCTGGATGAGGATTGCCGCCATTCCGGTGGCCTATCTGGCGATTCTGGGTACGGTGAACGGCGTGAATTTTACGGACGGGCTGGATGGCCTTGCCACCGGTGTGACTACTATGGTGGCGGTATTCTTTACCATGGCTTCCGTGATTTTGGGCGGGGGCATCGAGCCTCTGACCGCGGCGGTGACGGGCGCGCTGCTGGGCTTTCTGCTGTTTAATGTGTATCCGGCCAAGGTATTTATGGGGGATACGGGATCTCTGGCCCTGGGGGGCTTTGTCACCGGGGCGGCCTATGTGATGAGGATGCCCATGTTTATTTTGATCGTGGGACTGATTTACTGGGTGGAGCTGCTGTCTGTGATGCTCCAGGTCACCTATTTCAAAAAGACAGGAGGCAAGCGTCTCTTCAAGATGACCCCGATTCATCACCACTTTGAGCTTTGCGGCTGGTCCGAGACCAGGATCGTGACGGTGTTCACGGTGATCACCGCCTTTCTGTGTGTTCTGGCTCTGGTGGGACTGGCGTAAGGGCGGAAAAAAGAAATACAGTACAATAACGAAAAAGAGGAGCTTCATTATGGAATTGGAAAAGAAACGGGTGCTGGTCTTCGGGGCCGGCATCAGTGGAATCGGAGCGGCCAATCTGCTGCTGTCAAAGCAGGCGGAGGTATTGCTCTATGACGGAAATCAGGAAAAGAACCGGGAGGAGCTGGCGGCGAAGCTTTGCGGCCCGGCCAGGGTGATCCTGGGGGAGCTGCCGGAGGAGGTCATCGGCGGGCTGGACTTGGCGGTGCTGAGCCCCGGCGTGCCCACGGACCTGCCTGTGGTGAATAAGATCCGCGGGGCCGGTGTGAAGATCTGGGGAGAGGTGGAGCTGGCCTACCAGTGCGGCCGGGGAGATGTGCTGGCCGTGACCGGCACCAACGGCAAGACCACCACCACCAGCCTGCTGGGAGAGATCATGAAGGCCTTTCGCTCCGAGGTATATGTGGTGGGAAACATCGGCAACCCCTACACGGAGGCGGCGCCCCGGATGACGGACCAGGCCGTGACCGTGGCGGAGATCAGCAGCTTTCAGCTGGAGACCATTGAGCGGTTTGCCCCGAAGGTCACCTCGATCCTGAATATTACGCCGGACCATCTGAACCGTCACCATACCATGGAGGAGTACATCCGGGTCAAGGAGCTGATCACCTCCAATCAGGGGGAGGAGGACACCTGCGTCCTGAATTATGAGGACGAGATCTTGAAAAAATTCGGCGAGACGCTGCCGGTGAAGGTCATTTACTTCAGCAGCCTGCATAAACTGGAAAAGGGAATGTATCTGGAGGAGGGCAACATCCTCTACAGCGACGGGGAGACGGTGACGAAGCTGTGCCACACCTCGGAGATGAAGCTGCTGGGCCGGCACAATCATGAAAATGTCATGGCTGCCGCCGCCATGGCCCTGGCTTACGGCGTTCCCATGGAGGTGATCCGCCGGGTGGTGAAGGAATTTAAGGCGGTGGAGCACCGGATCGAGTTTGTGACGGAGAAAAACGGCGTCGTATATTACAATGATTCCAAGGGAACGAATCCCGACGCGGCCATCAAGGGCATCCAGGCCATGGACCGCCCCACGCTGCTGATCGGCGGAGGCTACGACAAGGATTCCTCCTACGAGGAGTGGATTCGGGCCTTCGACGGAAAGGTGAAATATCTGGTGCTGATCGGACAGACGAGAGAGAAAATCGCTGAGGCGGCCAGGAAATGCGGCTTTTGGGATATCATTTTCGCGGATAGCCTGGAGGAGGCGGTACATATCTGCGCGGACCGGGCGGTGAGCGGCGACGCGGTGCTGCTGTCACCGGCCTGCGCCAGCTGGGGCATGTTCCCCAACTATGAGGTGCGGGGCCGTCAGTTTAAGGAACTGGTAAATCAATTATAATCTGGAAGTGATGAAGTGCGACAAAGAGCCGGGAAACCAGACGGGATCCTCCTAGTGACGGTCCTGTTCCTCACAGGCTTCGGCCTGATGGTTCTTTACAGTACGAGCGCATATAATGGGCAGGTCCGGTTTGGTGACTCTGCCTATTATTTTAAGAAACAATTCTTTGCCATGGCTCTGGGGCTGGCGGTGATGTATGGGATCTCCTCCATCGATTACCACGGGCTGCTGCGGTTTTCCGTCCCGGCCTATTTGATGTCCCTGGCGCTCTCCGGGGCTGTACTGCTGTTCGGGGACGCCTACAACGGCTCCCGGCGGTGGCTCTCCATCGGCCCCCTGTCCTTTCAGCCGGCGGAGTACGCGAAGCCCGCGGTGATCCTGCTGCTGGCCGGGTACGTCAGCGGAGCCCAGAAGAAAAAGAGCGGCCGGATGACGGTGCTGGTGGTGTTGATGGTGCTGCCCATCGTGGCTCTGGTGGGGACCAACAATCTGAGCACCGCCATCATCATCCTGGGGATCGCCATGATCATGATCTTCATCTCCAATCCCAAATATCTGCCCTTCCTCTGGCTGATCCTGGGAGGGGTGGGTTTTATGGCATTGTTCCTCAGCATGGAGCAGTATCGGCTGGAGCGGCTGGCCATCTGGCGGCATCCGGAGCTGTATGAGAAGGGGTACCAGACCATGCAGGGGCTGTACGCCATCGGCTCCGGCGGACTCTTCGGCCGGGGGCTGGGAAACAGCCTCCAGAAGCTTGGGTTCGTGCCGGAGGCCCAGAATGACATGATTTTTTCGGTGATCTGCGAGGAGCTGGGGCTTATGGGGGCGCTGCTTTTGATGCTTTTGTTTCTGCTGCTTCTGTGGCGGTTCATGGTGATCGCCACCCATGCCCCGGATCTTTTCGGCTCCCTGATCGCGGCGGGCATCATGGGACACATCGCCATTCAGGTGATCCTGAATATCGCCGTGGTGACCAACACCATCCCCAACACAGGCATCACGCTGCCCTTCATCAGCTACGGCGGTACCTCGGTGCTGTTTCTGCTGGCGGAGATGGGGCTGGCCCTGTCGGTGAGCCGGTGGTGCTCTTGAACGGCGCCGGAATTTTTTTCTTTTGCGGGAAGGGGCGTTGTGTTTCACATCCTGCCCGGCTTTCACATATACTAATCTATATGGTGTTTTTCGCCGGAGCCCGGCGCGCTGGATCTTTCCGGGCGGACCGGGGCCGGTGAAAAGCGGGAAGCCGGGGGATGACCGTGAACTATCTGGAAATTGCAGGGGGAGTGCCGCTTCATGGGAGTATCTGTATACAGGGCTCCAAGAACGGTGTGCTTCCGATCCTGGCAGCCTGTCTGCTGGGGGAGGGGCTATGCGTGATAGAAAACTGTCCCGGGATCGGGGATGTGAGAGATACCTTGGAAATCATGAGTCGGCTGGGCTGCCGGATTTTGCGAAAGGGATCCACCGTCTGCGTTGACTCTTCAAAGGCGGAGGGCTGCCGGGTGGATGAGGAGACGGCGGTGAGGATCCGCTCCTCCATCCTGTTTCTGGGCGCGCTTCTCGGCAAAATGGGAAAGGCGGTGCTGCCCCAGCCGGGCGGCTGCGCCATCGGAAAGCGCCCGGTGGACCTCCATCTGGAGGCCCTGGCGGCGCTGGGAGTGGAGTTTCACTGGGAGAGCGTGGGCTGGAGAGCGGAGGCCGGTGCCGAAGCAGGGCGGGAAGGAAGGACTCGCATCGTGGCGTCGGGAGAGAGGCTGCGGGGGGCAAGGGTCCGCCTGCGCCTCCCCAGCGTGGGGGCCACAGAAAACGTGATTCTCGCCGCCGTGACAGCGGAGGGGGAGACGGTGATCGAAAATGCCGCCCGGGAGCCGGAGATCGATGAGCTCTGTGAGTTTCTGAATCTGCGGGGGGCAAAGATCGAAAGGAGAGAGGACGGAAGTCTGGTGATTTCCGGGGTGGAGCGGCTGCTTCCGGTGGTCTACCGGATGCGGGCGGACCGGATCGTCACCGGCACCTATCTGCTGGCGGCGGCCGCCACCGGCGGCGCCGTCCGCGTCCGGAATTTCCCCGTAGGAGAGCTGGACGCCCTCCTGGAGGTGCTGACCGCCATGGGAGCGGAGTTGACCTTTCTCTGTCCCGGGGAGGAAAAATCTGGAAAAAGCAGCTGGAAATTTCGGGAAGAGAATGACAGAAACGGCCCGGGATGTTATAATAAAACAGAATGTGGTCTGAAAGCAGAGCGAAGCGGGGAGCTCCTTTTGCGGGGGCCCGGACGGCTGAGGGCGGTTCCCTATGTGGAGACCGCGCCCTATCCCGGTTTCCCCACGGATCTCCAATCCCCCCTGATGGCGGCCCTCTGCCGGGCCGAGGGCAGGAGCCGGGTCTGTGAGACCATTTTTGAAAACCGTTTCCGCACGGCCAATGAGCTGCGGAGGCTGGGAGCCCGCATCCGGGTGGAGGACCGGTGCGCGGTGATTGAAGGAGTGAGGAGACTGGAGCGGGCAAGGCTGGTTACCCCGGATCTGCGGGGAGGGGCCGCTTTGGTGATCGGGGCCCTTCAGGCAGAGGGCTGTTCCAGGGTTGAAAATATTTCCTATATTGAACGGGGTTATGAGGACATCAGCCGTGACCTGCGGCTGCTTGGCGCCCATATGCGGCGAAAAGATCAGTAAATTTTGGGACCCGCGGTGGCGGCGGGGCAAATGACTGCAGGCAGTCACTTGGGCCCGCCGCCTCCGGGAATAAACGAAAGAACAGGTGACAAGATGAGCAGAAGAAATCGAAGAAAGAGACGGATGATCCGTCTGGCTTTCCTGCTGGGACTGGTGGCGGCGGTTCTGGCGGTGGTGTTTTTGTTCCGGGTGAGGAAGGTGACCGTGTACGGAAACAGCCGCCACACCTCTGATGAGATCGCCCGGGGACTGACCCACAATTTCCTGACGGAAAATACGCTGTATCTCCAGTGGGAGTACCGGAAGGGGACGGTGCCGGACACTCTGCCCTTCCTCAATTCTCTGGAGGTGCGGATGAAATCTCCCTTTGAAATCCAGGTGACTGTGACAGAAAAGGAGCTGGCGGGATACATCGATAAAGGAGATAAGGTATATTTTGACAGTGAGGGCGTGGTGCTGGAGATCACGGACAAGGTATACGACGACCTTCCGGTGGTCACCGGGGCGGACGTGGAAGAACCGGTGCTCTATCAGAAGCTTCCCACCTCCAGCAGCGCCCAGCTGCGCACCATTCTGAGTCTGACCCAGCTTTTGCGCTACCAGGAGCTGAACGCCCGGGAGATCCGGTTCGGGGAGAACAGCGATATCACCGTGTACGTGGACGGGGTGGAGGCTCTTCTGGGGCAGGACGAATACCTGGAGGAAAAGGTGGCGAACCTGCGGGCCATCCTGGCGAAGATGGAAGGAAAGTCGGGCACCCTCCATCTGGAGAGCTTTACCGGAAAGAACGACGCCACCACCTTCTCCGTGTCGAATGAGACGGAGGCCCAGACAGAGTCGGGAACCATTGGAAGCGGCGACGGCGATGGCACAGGCGGCGACGGTGACGGCGCGGGCGGTGTCGGTGATGGCACAGGCGGCGATGGCGCAGGCGGTACCGGCGATGGTACAGGAGGCACAGGTGACGGCGCAGGCGGTACCGGCGACGGCACGGGCGGTACCGGCGATGGCACAGGCGGCGATGGCGCGGGCGGCACCGGCGATGGCACGGACGGCTCCGGCAATGCTACGGACGGTTCGGATGGCTCCGGCTCGGACAGCTCCCAGGTGATCGCCATGGTATTTGATTCTACGGGCACCCTGGTCTACAATGTCCATATTTCCAACGGCACTGTGGTGGATTCCAACGGAAATCCGGTGTCCGGCTGCTATGTCAACGAGAACGGATACGTGGTGGACGCCTACATGAATGTGATTGATCCGGCCACCGGCAATCTCATGAATTAGCCTTTCTGCCATAAAAAAGATGCGATTATTTTGAAAATGGGTCTTGATAAATTAAGAAAATAACTATATTATAAGAACTAGTACGGCGATAGCGGGAAGAGTATGTGATTATGCCGTAAAGCAGGAGCATCCCATGCGGCCCTCAGCTACAAAAAGGAGGAAACACGGTGTTAGAGATTATGTCAAATGAAACGGAGTCCGCTGCGAAGATTATTGTCATCGGAGTAGGCGGAGCCGGAAACAATGCGGTAAATAGAATGGTTGAAGATACGATTGCGGGAGTGGAGTTTATCGGTGTGAACACGGATAAGCAGGCACTTCTGATGTGCAAGGCTCCCACCACGATCCAGATCGGTGAGAAGGTGACAAAGGGGCTGGGCGCGGGAGCGAAGCCGGAGGTAGGCCAGCAGGCCGCTGAGGAGAGTGCCGAGGAGATTCGCCAGGCAGTGCAGGGAGCGGACATGGTATTCGTCACCTGCGGTATGGGCGGTGGCACCGGCACAGGCGGAGCCCCGGTGGTAGCAGGGATTGCCAAGGAGATGGGCATTCTGACCGTAGGCGTTGTGACGAAGCCCTTCCGCTTTGAGGCAAAGACCAGGATGAATAACGCCCTGGCGGGAATAGAGAGACTGAAAGAGAACGTGGATACACTGATCGTGATCCCCAATGATAAGCTTCTGGAGATCGTAGACCGCCGGACCACCATGCCGGAGGCGCTGAAGAAGGCGGACGAGGTATTGCAGCAGGCGGTACAGGGCATTACCGACCTGATCAATCTGCCGGCCCTGATCAATCTGGACTTTGCGGATGTGCAGACCGTCATGAAGGACAAGGGTATCGCCCATATCGGTATCGGACAGGCCAAGGGTGACGACAAGGCCCTGGAGGCAGTGAAGCAGGCGGTGGCCAGCCCGCTGCTGGAGACCACCATCGAGGGCGCGTCCCACGTGATCATCAATATCTCCGGCGATATTTCTCTGATGGACGCCAACGACGCCGCCAGCTACGTACAGGAGATGGCGGGCGACAGCGCGAATATTATTTTCGGCGCGATGTACGACGATACATACGCCGATGAAGCAAGCATCACCGTGATTGCCACGGGGCTTGAGGATGTGAACAGCAAGCCGGAGCGCCCCTCCAGAGCCCGGAGCAGCTCCCAGGAGTTCAGCTACATGAGAAAGGAAAAGCCGGCAGGCTCCAGTACCTTCCAGCAGAGAGTACCTTCCTCCACCACCCCCACCACCAGGCCGGTGGCTCCCCAGCTGAATACCATGCGTATGCCGGAGCGGAAGGTTCAGGAGAAGGACATCCAGATCCCGGATTTCCTGAGAAGAAATTAAAAAGAAAAATCTCTTGATATAGAAAAAGGGAAGCGACGCGCCTTTTGCGGATCGTTTCCCTTTTTTCAAAACCTGTTTTGGCGGATCTTGGGGATCACGGAGAGCGGCGCCCCGACGCGCCTACCGGAAAAATTTCTGCCGGATGTCCTCCACCGGCATCTCCTGTCCGGTCCAGATGCGGAACGCGGCCTCCCCCTGGTAGAGGAGCATATAGAGCCCGTTGGCTGTGGCGCAGCCTGCGGCTTCGGCCTCCTCCATGAGCCGGGTCCGCCTCGGATTGTAAATAATATCGGACACCAGCAGCCCCGGATGGAAGCAGGAAGTGTCCTTGACGGGGGTGAGCTCTGTATTGGGAGCCATGCCCATGGAGGTGGCATTGGTCAGCAGAGAGCTGGCCTGGATACACCTTTTCAGCGCGTCACCCTCCTCCAGGTCCACCACATCCGCGCGGCAGCTTGTCTCCCGGTTGATGATTTCCGCCAGCCGCAGAGCGTTCTTCCAGGAGCGGCCCCGGCGGTTTGCGATGTGAAGGGCGGGCACCCCGTCCAGAGCGGCCTGCACGGCGATGGAGGAGGCGGCTCCCCCCGCGCCCAGCAGCGTCATCTCCCCGGATCCGGGATCATAGCCTGCGTCCTGGAGAGAGCGGAGATAGCCGATGCCGTCCGTGTTATGTCCGATCAGCCGCCCGTCCTCATTTGTCACCGTATTTACGGCGCCGATCATCCGGGCCGCCGGAGAAAGCTCATCCAGATAGGGAATGATCCGTTCCTTGTCCGGCATAGTCAGATTAAAGCCAAAGACATTCATCTCCCGGAGCGACCGGACCAGATTTTCCAGGTCCGCGTTTTTGGTGTCAAAGCAGAGATAGACAAAATCCAGCCCAAGCAGGCGAAAGGACTCATTATACATGGCGGGCGAAATACTGTGGGCCACCGGCGTCCCCAGCAGACAGCCCAGACGCGTGTGACCGCTGATTTGATAACTCATATGAAAAACCTCCTGTTATGAATAAAGCTTCGGCCCAAAGACCGCCGCGATAACTATAAATAGTATACATTTGCCGGGAGTGTTTTGCAAACAGTAATTCCCCCTATATGATAAAATCCCATTGAGAGCGGCCAAAAGAGAGGAAGACATGGAAAAAATCTGAAAGCGCCGTCCGGGCTGGGCCGCGGAAGAAAAGCGCAAAATTTAGAAGAAACCGCGGGATCAGTGAAATGAGAGAGAAAGGAAGGAAAAAATGAGAACAAGAAAAGTAAAAGATGTGATACTGGGGGAGGGCAGAACAAAAATCTGTGTCCCCCTGACCCCGTCCAATCTGGAAGAGATGAAAACCCAGCTGGAGAAAATTCTGACCGCGGAGTTTGATCTCCTGGAGTGGCGCGCGGACTATTTTCAGGGAATCGGGGAGGCGGATGTGCTGGAGCGTACGCTGCGATACCTGAATGACCGCCTGTCCGGCAAACCCCTGCTCTTCACCTTCCGCACAAAGGAGGAGGGCGGTGAAACGAGTATCCCCCTCCCCGCGTACGAGCAAATAAACGAGCGGGCCGCGGCCACGGGCCTTGTGGATCTGGTGGACATCGAGCTGAACCGGGGCCGGGAGCGGACAGAGCGCCTGATCCGGGCCGTGAAAGAGGCCGGAGCGGCGGCCCTGTGCTCCTACCATGATTTTCAGAAAACCCCGGACAAGCAGGAGATCGTCCAGATCCTGCGCGGCATGCAGGCCCTGGGGGCCGACGTGACCAAGATAGCGGTGATGCCCGTCACCCGCAAAGACGTTCTCGCCCTGATGGAGGCCTCCATAGAGATGAAGGAGCAGTATGCCGACCGCCCCTACATCACCATGTCCATGGGCGCCCTGGGAGCCGTCACCCGGCTGTCCGGCAGCCTCACCGGCTCCGCCCTCACCTTCGCCGCCGCCGCCCGCACCTCCGCCCCGGGCCAGATGGAAGCCGCCTTTGTCGCCCAGGCCCTTAAAAAGCTGGAGCCGGAAACTGGAATCCCAACATAATCCAACATCGAAACACCCTCGCCGAGCATTACCGCTCCGGCGGATAAAAGGAGGAAATGAAAAATGCGTACGACAGAAGAAATGCTGACCCTGATAAAAAAGATAGCGGCAGAAGACGACAACATTCAGGCGGTGCTGATGTCGGGATCCCGGGCGAATCGGGACTGTCCGGCGGATCCCTACCAGGACTTTGACATCGTATATTTTGTAAAGGACGTGACGCTCTACTGGGACAATATGGAGTGGATCAGGGAAAAATTCGGAATGCCCTCACTGCTTCAAAAACCAGAAAGCTCACAGCTCATGCCTCCGGCCAACGACGGGAACTTCGTATACTTGATGATCTTCCCCGACGGAAACCGTATCGACCTCTCAATCACCGCCAGCAAATACCAGGATAACGGAGAACCGGCGATCGTCCTCCTGGACAAAACCGGCTATCTCCCCGAAATCAAAATAAACAAAGCCCACTGGTACATAAAACGCCCCAGCCAGAAGATATTTTCCGACTGCTGCAACGAATTCCACTGGTGCCTGAACAACGTGGCGAAAGGGATCAAAAGAGAAGAGCTGTCCTACACCATGGAAATGCTGAACCACTACGTCCGAGACATGCTGCTGATGATGCTGGACTGGTACGCCGCCGTCAACCACAACTTCCAGATCTCAACCGGAAAAAACGGAAAATACTACAAAAAATACTTACCCGAAGACCTATATCTCAAATTCACAAAAACCTACTCGGACTCAGAATACGAGCACATATGGGAAGCAGCCTTCACCATGCTTCGCCTCTTCGGCGAAACCGCCAGATATGTGGCGGAAAAACTCTCCTTCTACTACGACGAGTCAGAAGAAAAAGGAATCGAGACCTACATGAACCAACTGCGCTACTAAACAAAAACACCCCATCCAGTCTCCATCCCCCAAGTATTCCATAAAATAACACATCCCAAAAAACAAAACAATCCAATCCCAACCACAAAACACCCCCAAACATCCGTAAGCATCACACAAGCTCAGCGGAAAGGGGGAGGGGGCGGGGTGGAGCGGCATATTGCGAGTCGTGCGGTTTCTTGCGGTGTGGCAGTGCCGGAGCGTCAGTGATCTTCCGCATATCATGCGGAAGATCAAGTGCGCACTGTCTGAGCCGGATACGCGTCGGCGTATCCGGCGAGTTTGCGCACGGCTGCCGCGCAGGCGCTGACAGACCGCTAGAAACCGCCGGCGCAGCAATCCGCCGCACCACCCCGCCCCCTCCCCCTTTCCGCGTCCTGCGACCGCCACCGCCACCCCCACCCCCTCTGTCGAAAAATGTAAACAAAATCCCATAAAATCCCCCCACCTTTTGAC
>CAZGRM010000055.1:0-16556 GCA_964528295.1 uncultured Lachnospiraceae bacterium | reverse complement strand
TACTCCAAGGCCGGGGACTCGGTACTGATCCAGCAGCCGGTGTACTATCCCTTCACGGAGGTCATCGAGGACAATGGCCGGGTGGCCGTCAGCAGCGATCTGGTGCTGGGGGAGGACGGAAAATATCATATTGATTTTGAGGACTTTGAGCGCAAAATTCTGGAGTACGAGGTTCCCCTGTTTTTGCTGTGCAGCCCCCACAACCCGGTGAGCCGGGTCTGGACCAGGGAGGAGCTGACGCGTATCGGGGAGATCTGCCGGAGGCATCACGTGCTGGTGGTGAGCGATGAGATCCATGAGGACTTTGTGTTCGGGGACCGGCGCCACTGGGTGTTTGCCGATCTGAAAAAGGAGTTTGAGGATCTGTCCGTCACCTGCACCTCCCCGGCCAAAACCTTTAATCTGGCGGGACTCCAGATTTCCAATATCTTTATCCCAAACCAGGAGCTGCGGGCGCGGTTTCAGAAGCAGATTGCGGCGGCGGGGTACAGCCAGCTGAATACCCTGGGCCTGACCGCCTGTGAGGCGGCCTACCGCCATGGCGCCCAGTGGTACGGGGAAATGATGAAATATGTGGCGGAAAACATTGCCTTTATGCAAAGGTATATCGAGACAGAGCTTCCCATGCTTCGCATGATCCGGCCGGAGGGCACCTATTTGGTGTGGGTGGACTTCCGGGGCCTGGGCCTGCCGGAGCCCCAGCTGGAGGAGCTGGTGGTGAAGAAGGCCAATCTGTGGCTGGACAGCGGAGCCATATTCGGCAAGGTGGGGGAGGGCTTTGAGCGGTTCAACGCAGCCTGCCCCAGAAGCATCCTGAAGCAGGCGCTGGAGCAGCTAAAACAGGCGGTGGACAGTCTGACATAATAATTCAGAAAGGCATTGCGGAGAGTATTTTTCCGCAATGCCTTTCCCTTTACTCTCCCTCCTCCACGATCTCCTCCAGCACATGAATCAAGTCAAAAATGTTTTCTATCCGGACATTCCGTTCCAGAATCACGTTTTTCAGATCAATGGACAAGGTCTCAAATTTCCCCTGAACCTCAGGAGCTACATAGGATGCCATATTATCACCTCGGGGATAGTATGCCCGGCCGGAAGGAATTTATGCCATTTCGAACAAACAAAACAAATGATTTCAAACAAAATCCCAGATCACAAAGAAAAACTGCACAAAAAGGAAGATTTTGTTTCTTTAAAAATATACAGAAATAACATATACTGGTTCCATCAACACCAATTCCTATCAAACTCCGGCCGGAACCGGGAAGGTGGATTTGACACAGAAACAGGACATGCGGGAACAGAAAGGAGAAATCATTTATGCGGAAAAGCTTGATTATGAAAGCGGCGGCGGTTTCCATGGCGGCGGCGATGGCGGCCGCGGGGGGAATGACCGCGCTGGCGGAGGAGACTACTATTGACGCCACCGGTACGGTGTACGATCTGGGAGGACTGACGCTCCCCATCTGTGAGCCGGGGGAAGTGAGTCTTACCTATATGGGAAATGATACCTGGTGTGCCGGAGTCAGCTACAACGACGGCACGGCGGTGCAGCAGGAGATCGAGAAGCGGACCGGAGTACATATTGAGTGGGACACCTACAGCAGTGATGTGGAGACGGTGCTCCAGACCAGGATGGCCTCCATGGAGGGACTGCCGGATATGGTGGAGGTGCCGCCCTTCGATTCCAACGTGGGCGTGGACACCTACTCCAGAAACGGAGTGCTGATCGCCCTCAACGATCTGATCGAGGAGTACGCGCCAAATATCCAGGCGTTATTTGAGAAATATCCGGCCCTGGAGGCCATGTGTACCTCCTCCGACGGCAATATTTACGCTCTGGCCGGATGGTGGGGCGATATCAATGACTACGTGCCGGACTACCTCTATATCCGTCAGGACTGGCTGGATAATCTGGGGCTGGAGATGCCGGAAACCATCGATGAGCTCTATGAGGTTTTGGTGGCCTTCAAGGAGCAGGATGCCAACGGAAACGGGGACGCGGGGGATGAGATTCCTCTGGCCACCAAGGGCGGACTGAAAAATCTCTACTATCTGATGACCGGCTTTGGCTACGACACCAACAGCCTCTGGTACACCGATGAGGAGGGCAATGTCCATTACGCGGCGGTGGAGGAGCAGTACAAGGAGATGCTGGCCTTCCTGAACAAGTGCTATTCGGAGGGACTGATTTCCGATGATCTGGACGGCACGCTGCTGACCCAGAACATCACCGAGGACCGGGTGGGAATCGTGTGCCATGACCCGGCGGACAACATGGCTTCCTCCGACGATCTGGCGCTGACCTCCAACCCCAGCTGCAATTACCAGTTTATGCCGGTGATTCAGGCGGAAGAGGGCGGAACGGCGCAGATGACGAAGCGGGCGGTGACCTGGCACTATTACGGAATCACCTCGGCCTGCGAAAACCCGGAGGCCGCCATCCAGTGGATCGACTACGTGTACGCCAGCGAGGACGGCAGAATGCTGTACAGCTACGGCATCGAAGGGCTGTCCTACGAGGTGGACGAGGCGGGAGAGATCACTTTTACCGATCTGATCACCAACAATGAGACCTATACCTCCGCCTTCTCCGCGCTGCGCAGCATCGGCGCGTGGCCCACCTACTTTATCAATGATTCCGGTGAGGCGTTTATGAAGATCTTTGAGGGGACAAAGGTGGAGGAGGCCTGCCTGGCCGCCTACGGAAATATGAAGGATCCCTTCCCGGAGATGCTGGGCACGGCGGATGAATCGGAGATTTACACCAGTATGTGGCCGGATCTGTCCACCTATCTGGACGAGATGTTCACCGCCTTCGTCATCGGCACAGAATCTCTGGACAGCTTTGACAGCTATGTGGAGACCGCCAACAGCCTGGGACTCCAGGAGGTCATCGAGATCAAGGCGGCTCAGTATGAGAGATACCAGGAGATCATTGCGGGATAAATGGGTTGCCCCGGTGCGGAGATTCTCCGCACCGGAGAAAAAGAAGGAGCTAAGGCAAGATGACAGCGATACACACATGGAAGAAATACATCAGGCGGGATTGGATGCTGCTGCTGATTATCCTGCCCGGGGTGATTTATTTTGCCGTCTTTTGCTATGGGCCGATGTACGGCATTCTGATGGCGTTTAAGGACTACAATATTTCAAAGGGAATCTGGGGCAGCCCCTGGGCCGGGACGAAGTATTTCCGGGAGCTGGTGGGCTCCGTCTATTTTGGGAGGCTGGTCAAAAACACCTTTCTGCTGAGCATTGAGCAGCTGATCTGGTCCTTCCCTGTACCCATCGCCTTCGCGCTGCTGCTGAATGAGATACGGAACCAGAAATTCCAGCGGTTCGCCCAGACGGCGGCCTACCTGCCCCATTTTGTGTCGGTGGTGGTGGTGGTGGGGATCCTGAAGGATCTGCTGTCCTCCAACGGGGGAGTGCTGACCCAGCTATTTTCCCTCTTCGGGGTGACACCGAAAAATTATTTTAATATGCCCGGCGCCTTTCGGACTCTCTACGTAAGCTCCGGGGTGTGGCAGGAGTTTGGCTGGAATTCCATCATCTATGTGGCGGCCATTTCGGGGATTGACCAGCAGCTCTATGAGTCGGCGGCTCTGGACGGGGCGGGCAGGTGGAAGCGGCTGATCCATATCACCCTTCCCTCCATCGCTCCCACCATTATCCTGCTGCTGATCCTGAACATGGGAAACATGCTGAACATCGGATACGAGAAGGTGATCCTGATGTACAATTCGGCCACCTACTCCACCGCGGATATTTTTTCTACCTACGTGTACCGGAAGGGGCTGCTGAGCGCGCAGTACAGCTTTGCCTCCGCGGTGGGGCTGGCCAATTCCGTGATCAATGTGATCATCCTGCTGGGAGCCAATTTCCTGGCGAAAAAGACAACGGAGACAAGTATTTTCTGAGTGACAGGAGAGAGGGCGGAAGAGATGAACAGAAAAACAAAAATTCAGAGATCGGATATCCTGGTGACGGCGCTTACTGTTTTGATTATCATTGTCACGCTGTATCCGGTCATCTACGTGATCAGTATGTCCTTCAGCGATCCCACCCACGTCCTGGCCAGGGATGTATATCTGCTGCCAAAGGGCTTTTCCCTGAAGGCCTACCGGATGATCCTGAATAATAAGACGGTGCTGCGCTCCTTTGGGAATACGGTCTGGTATGCGGTGGTGGGCACCGTCACCAGTGTGACCTTGACGGCCTTCACCGCCTACCCCCTGTCCCGGCCCTCGTTTTTCCTGCGCAGGCAGCTTTCCTTTTTGATGACCCTGACCATGTTTGTCAGCGGAGGGCTGATCCCACTCTACATCCTGGTGCAGAGGCTCCACCTCTACAATACGAGATGGTCCATCATTCTGCCCTACATCATCAGCGTCTACAACCTGATCATCACCCGCTCCTTCTTTGAATCTCTGCCGGAGGAGATGGCGGACGCGGCGAAGATTGACGGGGGATCGGAGTGGACCATCATGACCAGGATTTTTATTCCTCTGTCAAAGCCGATCATCTCGGTGCTGACGCTTTTCTACGGGGTGGGCTACTGGAACAGCTATTTTGCGCCGCTGATTTTTCTCTCCGACGAGAAGCTCCAGCCCATTCAGCTCTATCTCAGGGGAATTTTGCTCACCAGCGAGATGCAGTCAGCGGGGATGGGTATGGACGCGGTGCTGATGAATGAGCAGATGAAGTACGCGGTGATCGTGATCGCCTGCTTCCCCATCATGGTTTTGTACCCCTTTATCCAGAAATACTTTGAGAAGGGTGTGCTGATCGGGGCGGTGAAGTGATCAGGCCGGAGATAGGAGGAACGAAAATGAAGATAAAAGCGCCGGAATCTATGAGCAGCCCGGAGCGCATAGCGTTTTATGACTGTGAGGAAAATAAGCGGTATTATCAATACGGGGCCTCTGGCGGATGGAAAAAGTACGGGCAGAATCCGGTATTCGGAGGAGACTACGGCACCTGCTTTGACGTGTCGCTGCTGTGGGAGCCGGATGCCGCTCTGTTTAAAATGTGGTTTTCCTGGAGACCCAGGAGGTCCATCGGCTACGCGGAGAGTCGGGACGGGATTCACTGGGAGGAGCCCCGGGTGGTGCTGGAGCCTCTGGAGGGCTCCGGCTGGGAGGCGGATGAGGTCAACCGTCCCACCGTCCTGTTCCATGAGGGACGATACAAAATATGGTATTCCGGGCAGATGAAGCCTTACCGGGAGGATGGGCGTTCTGTGATCGGCTACGGTGAGAGCGGGGACGGCATCCACTGGACCAGGAGGGAGGCTCCGGTGCTGGAGCCGGATGAGCCCTGGGAAAAGCAGGCCATCATGTGTCCCCACGTGCTCTTTGACGAGGAGGACGGACTCTATAAGATGTGGTACGCGGCGGGCTGCAATCATGAGCCGGACGCCATCGGCTATGCCTGGAGCCGGGACGGCGTCCACTGGGAGAAATACGAAAAAAATCCGGTGCTGTCACCGGATCCGGGGCATCTCTGGGAGCGGCACAAGGTGGTGGCTCCCTGTGTGATCAAGGAGAAGGGCTGGTTTTATCTGTTCTATGTGGGACATCTCCACGAGGAGCGGGCCCAGGTGGGGCTGGCCAGGTCCAGAGACGGCGTCACCGGCTGGGAGAAGCACCGGGACAACCCTCTGATCTGCCCGGATGAGGGGGAGTGGGACTCGGTGGCGGTCTATAAGCCCTTTGTTTTAAAGGTGGGAAACGAGTGGTGGATGTGGTACAATGGGGCAAAGTACCAGGAGGAGATCTGGGTCTTTGAGCAGATCGGCCTGGCGGTACTGGACAGAGAAGAGCTGTTTTAGAGTGTGTGAGGTGGGGGATGAAGAGCAGAAGAAAAAACCAGACAAAATCAAAAATGTTTGCCTCCTATGTGGCGATTCCGGTTCTGATTCTGACGGTGATCTCCTGTCTGTTTTCCTTCGGCTATTACCGGATCTCCCAGAATCGCACGCTGACCTTCGAGGACAGGATTTCTGAGAATGTCAACGAGCAGCTGAAGAATGTCATGGACAATCTGCTGAAATCGGCGGTCCAGTATTCCATGACGCCCTGGGTGAAGCGTCTCAAATATATGCAGAAAACCCCGGAGCTTCTGCGAAACAGCATCACGGCCTCCGATATCTCCGACTATGCCAGCACCGTATCCCTGGCGGAGATCAACGAAAATCTGGTGGAGTCGATCTACATCTATTACAGTCTGGGGGGCTTCGGGATCAGCAGCAGCGGCCGGGTGACCTGGAAGGAGTATACGGATATCTACGGCATCACCTGCCGGTCCCAGCGGCTTTCCTCCGGAGAGGTGCTGAAGGAAAACAATCAGAAGGCCATCTACCACCACGTATCGATGACAAAGAACGGAAAGCACACCGACGGTTTCTTTCTGATTCAGTCCATTCCCATGGAGAATACCTACAGCGGAGAAGTGAATATTTTGTTCTATGTCTCCTACGAGGAGCTGTGCGGCTATCTCCGCCAGTTTGCCGACGATGGGACGGAGCAGTTCTATCTGACCGACGGGGAGACGGTGCTCTGCGGTCTGGTGGGAGGTACGGACGGGATGGAGCCGGTGGAGGAGTACCAGGAAGGCGGAAGGGCCCAGCTTCTGCCGGGAGCCTCCATTGAGGCGCTGAAATCAGAGGAGAGGGGATTCTTCTACAGAAAGCTCCTGGGAAAATACGTCTCGGAATACGCCAAGGTGGGCATGGACATCGGTGTCCTGCAAATTATGGACCCGGATTTTTTGTACCGGGATTTTTTCAGCCTCCTGAAATGGATGGGAGCGGGGTACCTTTTGCTGCTGGGGCTGATCGTGATCGTCTCCTCCAGGCTGACGAAGCGCAGCTATCAGCCTCTGGAGCAGATCATGAACCTGATCGATGAGAAGGAGGGGGAGAATTTCGACGAATACCAGCTCATCGAGAACGCGCTTCGGGAGTTTCACTCCCAGAAGGAGCGGCTGGATTTGTCGGTCTATGAGCAGAACCCTCTGGTGGAGCAGTATATTCTCCACGGTCTGCTGAACCAGGGCCGCTTGCGGCCGGACGAGATGAAGTACGTGAATACGATGCGGCAGTACGCGGGCTTTCGCTGCCTGGTGCTGAAGGAGAGCCTGGAGGCCCGGCAGTATATCGGGGAGATCGACGCCTGCCTTGCGGTCTATCCCCAGGTCCACGCCGCCTTTTTGAAGGAGGAGAGCTACAGCGTCTGGGTCCTGAGCTACGGGGAGGAGAGCCTGGTGGAGGAGATCGGGGATACGCTGGAGCAGACCTTTACGGAGCTGAATTACCGGGAGGCGGCCTTGGCGATGAGCGGCCGGTATGAGGAGATCCGCAGCCTGCCGGAGGCCTGTCAGGAGGCGGTCCGCACCCTGGGCTACCATTACTTTTATCCTGAGAAAAAGCTGCTGCTCTACGACGGCGACCGGATCGGGGAGCGGGAGGAGAGCCGGAAGACCTTTGAGGGCCTGCCGGGGAGCAGGGAGGAGCTGCGCCGCCTGGTGGAGGCCATGGAGCCGGAGCGGGTGACGGAGCTGTACCGCCTAAATGCCTGGCACAATGTCCGGGACCGGAGCGTGAGCCGGGAGAATTGGTTTGCCGGGATCCATGAGTGGAACGCATACCTGGCGGAGCTGTTTTCATCCCTGGGAAAAGGAGATCCCATGGAGTCCATGGAGCTTTTGGAGCCGGAGAACTTCGCGAGCCTGGACAGCTATCTTCAGACCTTCGGCATCAAGACCGCCAATCTGATGAAGCGGTGCGCCGCCCGGGAAAATTCCATGTATACCCTGCGAAATGAGATGATCCGCCAGTACGTGGAGGAGCATCTCACCGACGCCAATCTGTCCCTGAATGAGACGGCCCGGGTCATGCGTTACACCTCCACCTACTTCGGCAAATATTTTAAGGAGCAGTTTGGCTGCGCCTTTCAGCAGTATGTGGCGGTGCGCCGCATCGAGTGCGCGAAGAAATACCTGCTGGAGGACCCGGACCGCAGAAAAATGAGCATCCAGGAGATCGCCCTGGCCTGCGGCTTCACCAATGATGTGACCTTCCGGCGGACCTTCAAGCGGTACACCGGGGCGACACCGTCCCAGTTCGGGAAGGAGAATACGGAGATGTGCCAATAGAAGCGGGATCTTTTCTGAAAAAAACCTTAAGAATTTTGAATTTCATTGACAAAAGGAAAGGGATGGTGCTATAGTATCGGCAGGCAATGAAAAGGGAGTAGCTGAACGCCCCGCTGGGCGGTTTTGAAATCGTCATCCGATGCCGAGAGGCATCCGTATCAAATGAGATAGCAAGACTTTTATTGTGGCAGTGGTCATGGTAAAGGTCTTTTTTATATCATGGAGAGGAACCGGGGCGCTGCCGCAGTGAGTGAAAAGGAGTGGAAAATGATGAGTGACGGAGTAATGAGAAGAGAGATCCGGGAGGCCATTGACGCGGGAGAGCGGGCGCTTGACAGCCTGCGGAGGGCCCAGGATAAATTAAACAGCGCCAGGAGCTGGGGAATCGTGGATATGCTGGGCGGAGGCTTTCTCACCAGCATGATCAAGCATTCCCGGCTGGATGACGCCGCGGGATACATGGAGGAGGCAAAGGAGGACCTGAAGCGCTTTCAGCGGGAGCTGCGGGACGTGGAGGTGCCCATGGAGTTTCGGGTGGAGATCGGTGGATTTCTCACCTTCGCGGACTTCTTCTTTGACGGACTTGTGGCGGATTATCTGGTCCAGTCAAAGATCGCGGAGGCCCGAAGAGAGGTGGCGGAGGCCATCGACCGGGTGGAGCGTCTGCTGGATGAGCTGAAAAGGATGTACGATCGGAACTAAAACAAAGACGGTTCCGCCTTCAGCGGGGGCGGCAGTCCTGATCAATGAATGGATCGATCCATTGCCGTGACAGAAAAAGGAATAGTCAGGAGGAATGATTGATGGGATGTCTTGGTAATCTTTTGTGGTTTGTGTTTGGCGGTCTGATCAGCGGCCTGAGCTGGTGCCTGGCGGGCTGCCTGTGGTGTGTCACGATTGTGGGGATTCCGGTGGGGATGCAGTGCTTCAAGTTCGCCTCCCTCTCCTTCTTCCCCTTCGGAAAGGAGGTCCGCTACGGCGGCGGGGCGGGCTCCCTGCTGCTGAATATTATCTGGATCGTTGTGACCGGCCTGCCCCTGGCGATCGAGCACGCGGTGTTCGGCGCCATCTGGTGTGTGACCATTGTGGGGATCCCCTTCGGACTCCAGCATTTCAAGCTGGCAAAGCTGGCGCTGATGCCTTTTGGCGCGGCGGTCTATTAGATAAGAAAGGACCGTCGCGTCTGGTTCTCGGCGTACAAGGAGGAAACGTATGAGCGGATATGAGAATTACGACATCAAGATGCTGATCGGGGGCATTGCCGTCCTATTGGCGGTGCTGGCGGCCTTTCTGGTGGCCATGTGGGTGAGCCGCTACCGGAGTAAAAGGCGGCTGATGGCGAAGATCCGCCGGGAGTGGGGGCAGAGGCCCTCCCGGCAGTATGAGCCCACAGAATTTGACAATATCAGTCACTATTATCTGAATCGGGAGACGGAGGAATTCCAGATCGACGATATCACCTGGAATGATCTGGATATGGACCGGATTTTCCAGGAGCTGAACCGCACCAGATCCTTTCTGGGAGAGAGCTATCTCTACTACCAGCTCCGCAGTCCGGCCCTGGGACCAGGGCGTCTGGAGGAGTTTGAGGAGCTGGTGACCTACTATCAGGAGCATCCCCAGGAGCGGGAGCGGATGGAATACTTTTTCGCCAGGATCGGAAAGACAAGAAACAGCTCCGTGTTTGACTATATCTACAATCTGACGGAGGCGAACGCCGGCAGCAATCTGGTGCATTTTGCCATGTGGCTTTTGATGGCGCTGTCCGTGGGCGTGCTGCTGGTGGTTCCCCAGGCGGGGGTGCTGCTGCTGATCGCCGCCATCGGCATTAGTATGGGAACCTATGAGTATTACAAGCGGCCCATCACCCCCTACGTCACCTCCTGCATGGCTCTGGAGAAGATTCTCACCTCGGCGGAGGAGATTGCCAAAATCGACAGTCCGCTGATCGAGAGGCGGAGGGAGCGGCTGCTTGGCACGGTGCGGGTATTCGGAAAGCTGCGCAGGAACATGTTTTTGCTGGTGACCGGGGATATGCAGGGAGGCGGCCTGGAGCAGCTGATCATCATCTACCTAAACAACTGCTTCCATCTGGATCTGATTCAGTTCAAGACAGTGGTGCGGCAGATTTCCGGTCATATCCGGGAGTTTGAGACCCTGGTGGAGACCATGGGAGAGCTGGAGTCCGCCATCGCCGTGGCCTCCTACCGGACCGGGTGCCGGGAGTACGCCGTTCCGGTGCTCCAGGAGGAGGGCCCGGCGCGGTTTTGGGCGGAGGATATGTACCATCCCCTGATCGGGGAGCCGGTGGCCAACTCCATCGACACGGAGGAGTGTGTGCTGCTGACCGGCTCCAACGCCTCCGGAAAGTCCACCTTCCTGAAAACGGCGGCGGTGACGGCGGTGCTGGCCCAGACCATCCACACGGTGACGGCCCGGTCCTACCAGGGCCGGTATTTCCGGGTGTTCTCCTCCATGGCGCTGCGGGACGATTTGGCGGCGGAGGAGAGTTACTATATGGTAGAGATCCGTTCCCTGAAGCGGATCCTGGACCGGATGGAGGGCCCGGCGCCGGTGCTGTGCTGTGTGGATGAGGTGCTCCGGGGCACCAATACGGTGGAGCGGGTGGCGGCCTCCTCCCAGATCCTGAAACGGATGGCCAGAGAGAAGCTGATCTGCTTTGCCGCCACCCACGACATTGAGCTGACCTACCTACTGGAGGGGATTTACCGGAACTGCCACTTCGAGGAGGAAGTGACGGATGAGGAGATCCGGTTTGACTACCGGCTGAAGGAGGGGCGGGCCATGACCAGAAACGCCATCCGGCTGCTGGCGCTGATGGGCTTTGAGGAATCCATCATTGAGGACGCCCAGGCCCTGGCGGCCACCATGTCGGAGAAGAGCGGACTTGAATTTAAAAAGTGAATAAATTATGAATAGAGTGTGAAACTTTGGTAAATGTGTTGAAAAAAACATAAAAGTATACTATGATAATAGTAAATGCGCACGAAAAAATGCAGGAAAGAGGAATGAATATGGTTAGCAAAAAAGTAAAGGTCAGCAATGCGTCCGGACTGCACGTGCGTCCGGCTGGGGTACTGGTGAAGGCGGCGGAGCAGTGCGGCTCCACAGTGGAGATCATCTACGATTACAATATTATCAACGCGAAGAGCTTACTGAATATTTTGTCAGCGTCGATCATTCAGGGAGAAGAGATCGAGCTGCGCTGTACCGGTCCGGATGAGGAAGCGGATCTGGAGCGGATGGTGGAGGCCATGGAGCATTTGGAGTAAGGAATATCTGCCGGCGGGCAGTTGGGTTGCCGTTCTCAGGATTTGGGAACGGCAATTGCTTTTTCATAGAAGAGTCCGGTGAGGAACCAGAGAGGGGCGTAGTCCAGGCGGATTACGCCGTTGATATGAAAGGGAGAGTCGCTGTAGTCCCAGGGGCAGCAGTTTCTCTTTTTTAAGTAGGTGCCGGAGGTATATTCTACGAAAAAGATGCCAAGCATATAGATGATACCCCGGGTGAAGGTGTGAAAGCGTTTCAGGCAGGCGGACAGAGGGGAGATCAGAGCCGCCATCCCGTAGATGGGAAACATGCGCAGAGAGGAAAAGCCCATCAGCTTCGGATCGTGGTGAATCAGAGAATTCAGGCCGGTCCACAGCACCTCGATGCACCAGCCGTACAT
This sequence comes from uncultured Lachnospiraceae bacterium, assembly GCA_964528295.1. Classification (GTDB taxonomy): domain Bacteria; phylum Bacillota; class Clostridia; order Lachnospirales; family Lachnospiraceae; genus Choladousia. The sequence continues at coordinate 4,705 of CAZGRM010000055.1, read as the reverse complement.
GCCGCATTGGATAAATTTTGATTTCATGGTGAGTACCTCCCGGAGATTTTATCTGTGATTTCTAGTCTGGTCAAAAAAATCGGGAAATATTCAAAGATTTTTTGCGCGGATTGGTCCAGAGTATGGTATGATGTGGTAGATGACTGCTCCTTGGAGCAGAAGAAAAATAAACAGACGGAGAAAGATATTATGAAGGATTTACTGGAGCTGCGCAGTGAGATTGACCAGATCGACCAGCAGATTGTGGAGCTGTTTGAGAAGAGAATGGATATCAGCTCAGATGTGGCAAAATACAAGATATCGACGGGAAAAAAGGTATTTGACAAGGACCGGGAGAAATCCAAGCTGGAGACCCTGGCCGGGCTGGCCCACAGTGATTTCAACCGCCATGGCGTGGAGGAGCTGTTTCAGCAGATCATGTCCATGAGCCGGAAGCTGCAATATCAGCTCCTGGAGGAGTACGGCGCCGCCGGGCGGCTGCCCTTCATCGCAGTGGATGACATCGACCGGGAAAAGGTCCGGGTGGTATACCAGGGCGTGGAGGGGGCCTACAGTCACGCGGCCATGCGGCTCTATTTCGGGCCGGAGGTGAACTGCTTTCATGTGAAGCGGTTCCGGGACGCCATGGAGGCCATTGCGGAGGGGGCCGCGGACTATGCGGTGCTCCCCATTGAAAATTCCTCGGCGGGCATCGTGGCGGACAATTATGATCTTCTGGTAAATTTTGAAAACTATATCGTGGGGGAGCAGATCATCAAGTGTGATCACGTGCTTCTGGGTGTGCCGGGGGCGAAGCTTTCCGACATCCGGGAGGTCTACTCCCACCAGCAGGCCCTTTCCCAGTGCGAGGAGTACCTGGACGCCCATCCCCAGTGGCAGCAGATCCCCTACGGCAACACGGCGGGGGCGGCCAAGAAGGTGGCGGAGGATGGCAAGGTCAGCCAGGCGGCTGTGGCCAGCCGGTTCGCGGCGGAGTATTTCGGGCTGGATATTCTTGCGGAGCAGATTTATTATAATGAAAAGAATTCCACCCGGTTCATCGTGGTGACGAATCAGAGAATCTTCCGCAAGGACGCGACGAAGATCAGCATCTGCTTTGAGCTGCCCCACCGCAGCGGTTCGCTGTACAATGTTCTGTCCCATTTTATCTACAACGGACTGAATATGAATAAGATTGAATCCAGACCGATTCCGGGCCGGAATTGGGAGTACCGGTTCTTCGTGGATTTCGACGGCAATTTAAGTGACAGCGCCGTGAAAAACGCCCTCCGGGGAATCCGGGAGGAGGCGATCAACATGAAGATACTGGGGAACTACTAGGAGGGATAGGATATGGCGTTAAAAATGTTTGCGGCCGTCAGCATTGGCTCCACGGACACGGAGATGAAGATTTTTGAGTTCACCCCGAAGAAAACCATGAAGGAGGTGGAGTGGATCAGCACCAGGCTGAACCTGGGGCTGGACGCCTACACCATGGGGCGGATCAGCAGCAAAAATGTGGAGCAGCTCTGCCAGGTGCTCCGGGACTTTAAGCGGGTCATGGGAGGCTACGGGATCACGGATTACAGCGTCTGTGCCACCAGCGCCTTCCGGGCCTCCAGAAATATGCTGATTTTGCAGGATTATATTGAGAAGCAGTCAGGGCTTCGGCTGGAGGTTTTGAGCAACTCGGAGCAGCGGTTCATCGATTACAAGGCCATCGCCTCCGTCACCAGCGAGTTTGAGTCCATCATCCAGAATCCGGCGGCCATCGTGGATATCGGGGGCAACAGCATGCAGATTTCCCTTTTCGACAAGGATAAGCTGATTACCACCCAGAATATCCGGGTGGGGAACGTGACCACCCAGGAAAAGCTGGCGCCTCTGGCCAAGAACAGCCGCCATTTCGCCAAGATGGTGGTGGAGATCCTGAATCACGAGCTGGCCGGCTTCAATAAGCTGTACCAGAAGGACCGCCAGATCAAGAATCTGGTGGTGGTGGGCGGCAATCTCATCGATGTGATGAAGAAATTCGAGAAGGAAAACCGGCAGATCACCTCTGTGGCGAAGGAGGAGTTTCAGCCCATCCTGGATCAGGTGATGTACCAGAGGCCGGAGGACATTTCCAGGGATTACGACACCTCCTCGGAGCGGGCCTCGGTGATCGGGCTGTCCGCCATCATCTGCGGCTGCCTGGTGGAAAATTTCGGGGTGGACACCCTGTGGATGCCGGGCTTTAGTTTAAGTGACGGTCTGGCCTACGATTTCGGAGTGAAGAAGAAATATATTCAGGCCAGCCACAATTTTGAGGAGGATATCATAGCGGCGGCCCGGAGCATTTCCAAGCGGTATAAGTGCAGCCAGGCCCACATCAAGAATCTGGAGGGGCTGGCGCTGCAGGTATTCGACAAGATGAAGAAGGTACACGGGATGGGGAGCCGGGAACGGCTGCTGCTTCAGATCTCCGTGATCCTCCACAACTGCGGAAAGTTCATCAGCCTGGAGGATGTGTCGGAGTGCGCCTTCAATATTATCATGGCCACGGAGATCATCGGGCTGTCGGATGTGGAGCGGGAGATGATCGCCTACACGGTGAAGTTCAACACCAGCCCCTTTGTGTATTACTCGGAGCTGGCGGTGAGCACCAGTCTGGGGGAGGCGGAGTACCAGATCATCGCCAAGATGACGGCGATTCTGCGGATCGTCAACGCCATGGACCGGACCCACGGGCAGAAATGCAAGGATGTGGCCATCGTGCTGAAGGACCACGAGCTGAAGCTGACGGTGAGCAGTCAGGAGGATTTGGCTCTGGAGCTGGGCACCTTCAAGGAGAAGGCGGAGTTTTTTGAGGAAGTGTTCAATGTGCATCCGGTGATGAAGCAGAAGAAGAGTGTTTGATATAAAGGAGTATGGTTATGGCGGGTACGGAGTTTGAAAAAGCAGAGTATTATACAAATCGGGAGATCAGCTGGCTGGGGTTCAACAGCAGGGTGCTGAGCGAGGCCAGGGACAAGAGCCTGCCCCTTCTGGAGCGGCTGAAGTTCCTCAGCATCACCTCCTCCAACCTGGATGAATTTTTTATGATCCGTGTGGCCTCCCTGAAGGATATGGTCCATGCGAAATATAACAAGAAGGATATAGCGGGGCTGACGCCCCAGGAGCAGCTCACCATGATCGGGGAGAAGGCCCATGAGCTGGTGCATCAGCAGTATTCCACCTACAACCGCTCCCTGCTCCCGGCCATGAAGCAGAAGGGGCTGGAGCTGGTGACGGAGCATGAGGGGATGACGAAGGCCCAGGCGGAGTACGCGGATCAGTATTTTGAGGAGAACGTGTACCCGGTGCTGACTCCCATGGCCATGGACTCCTCCAGGCCCTTCCCGCTGATTCGGAACAAGACGCTGAACATCGGCGCCTTGATCGCGAAGAAGGGGGAGAAGGGGAAGGCGGAGTTCGCCACGGTGCAGGTGCCCTCGGTGCTGCCCAGGATGATACAGCTGCCGGACGGCAAGGAGGGGCAGAAGTGCGTGATTTTGCTGGAGCAGGTCATCGAGCGGAACATCGATAAGCTGTTCCTGAACTACAATGTGGTCTGCGCCCATCCCTACCGGATCATGCGAAACGCGGACCTGACCATCGACGAGGACGACGCGGCGGATCTTTTGAAGGAGATCCAGAAGCAGCTGAAAAAGCGGCAGTGGGGCGAGGTGATCCGTCTGGAGATCGAGGACCGGATGGAGCCGAAGCTCTTGAAGATCCTGAAGCAGGAGTTTCATGTGAAGGAGGAGGACATTTACAAGATCAACGGACCGCTGGATTTGACCTTTCTGATGAAGCTTTACGGGATTGAGGGGATGGAGGAGCACCGTTACCAGCCCTATAAGCCCCAGCCGGTGCCGGGGATGAACGACGAGGAGGATATTTTTACCCAGATCAGGAGGAAGGATATTTTGCTGCACCACCCCTACATGACCTTTGAGCCGGTGGTGAAATTCGTAAAGCAGGCGGCGGTGGACCCGGATGTGCTGGCCATCAAGCAGACGCTCTACCGGGTCAGCGGCAATTCCCCCATCGTGGCGGCGCTGGCCCAGGCGGCGGAGAACGGCAAACAGGTGTCGGTGCTGGTGGAGCTGAAGGCCCGCTTTGACGAGGAGAACAATATCAATTGGGCCAAGATGCTGGAGAAGGCGGGCTGTCATGTGATTTACGGCCTCCACGGCCTGAAGACCCACAGCAAGATCACCCTGGTGGTGCGCCGGGAGGAGGACGGCATCCGCAGGTACGTCCACCTGGGCACCGGCAACTACAACGATTCCACGGCGAAGCTGTACACGGACTGCGGCATCCTCACCTGCTCGGAGCCCATCGGGGAGGACGCCACGGCGGTATTCAATATGCTGTCCGGCTATTCGGAGCCGAAGAGCTGGAACCGACTTCTGCTGGCTCCCATCTGGCTGCGGAATGAGTTTCTGCGGCTGATTCAGAGGGAGGCGAAGCACGCCAGAGACGGGGAGCCGGCCAGGATCGTGGCGAAGATGAATTCCCTGTGTGACAAGGAGATCATCGCGGCCCTCTATGAGGCCTCCGCGGCCGGGGTGGAGATTGACCTGATTATCCGGGGCATCTGCTGCCTGAAGACGGGGATCCCGAAGATCAGCGAGAACATCCGGGTGCGGTCCATCGTGGGCAATTTCCTGGAGCACGCTCGTATCTTCTATTTCCGAAA
>CAZGRM010000054.1:0-16616 GCA_964528295.1 uncultured Lachnospiraceae bacterium | reverse complement strand
AATACGGAATATCCGCCGTGCTCGGTGGCAATGTTACGAATCAGCTCCTGAATCAGTACGGTCTTTCCCACGCCGGCTCCGCCAAAGAGGCCGATCTTTCCGCCCTTCTGATAGGGGCAGAGAAGGTCTACCACCTTGATACCGGTCTCCAGCACCTCCGCTGAAGTGGACTGCTCCTCAAATGACGGTGCTTCCCGGTGAATGGGCATACGCTTTACGTTCTGGGGCGCCGGCTTGTTGTCGATGGGATCTCCGGTGACATTGAAGATACGTCCCAGCGTCTCCTCACCTACAGGCACGGAAATCGGCGCGCCTGTGGCTGTCGCCTCCATACCTCTCACCAGTCCATCCGTGGGTCCCATGGCGATACATCTCACAGTCTCGTCGCCCAGATGCTGGGCCACCTCCACCACAAGAATCTCGCCATTGTCCCTCGTGACCTGAATCGCCTCATAGATAGCCGGAAGCTTTCCTTCCGCAAATTTAATGTCCAATACCGCACCGATAATCTGAGTGATTTTGCCTTTGATCTGCATGTCTGTCACTCCTTATCTTTTCTTTCCCAGGACGCCGAAGGCCGCAAAGCGGTCCGCCTTTTTACGCCGCGGGCCTCCGGCCGGGCCTGGATCCATTTATTTTTACTGCTTTTTTTATTTTACTGTATCGCGTTGGCGCCTGCTATGATCTCCGTCAGCTCCTGGGTGATACTTCCCTGCCTTGCCCGGTTGTACTGCAAGGTCAGCTTTCCGATCATCTCCTCCGCGTTGCTGGTGGCGGAATCCATCGCCTGCATCCGGGCGCCGTTTTCGCTGGCCACCGCCTCCACCAGCGCGCCGTACAGAATACTGGTCACATACTTTGGAATGATGATATCCAGCGCCTCCTGCTCCTTCGGCTCATAGTTCATCAGCGTATTTGCGTTGGCCTTTGCCTCCGCAAGCTCCGCCTCCGTCACTTCCACCGGAAGCAGCTTCAGCAGCGTGGGCTCATGAACCACGGTGTTTTTAAAGTAGGTGTAGGCCACGTAGATCTCACCGATCTCTCCCGCCGCATACTTTTCCAGCACCTCGCCGCAGATCTCCCTGGCGTCTGAGAAGATGGGATTGTCGATGATCTCACTGTAATCCTTCACGATCTCATACTCTCTGTGATGGAAATACTCTCTTCCCTTATTTCCCACCGTATAGAAAAGGATGTCCTCCTTCTTCATGTCGGAGTTGGTGATCAGCTTGATCACGTTGGCGTTGTAGCCGCCGGCCAGTCCCTTATTGGAGGTGATCAGTATCACCGCTTTTTTATCGGACTCCTGCTTCTTCAAATACGGATGATCAATCGTTCCGGATTTGGCCAGCATGGAGGTCACTGTCTCGTACATCTTGTCAAAGTACGGCTTGGAGCGCTCTGCCCGGGCCTTCGTCTTTTGCAGCTTCACCGTGGACACCAGCTTCATGGCGTTTGTAATCTGCTGGGTGCTGGCGATACTGCTTCGGCGCCGTTTAATGTCTCTCATTGAGGCCATAAAATCACCCGTCCTTTACTTGAAGTTCGCCTTAAATTCCTTCAATGCCGCCTGAAGAGCCCCATCCGTCTCGTCGGAAATCTGCTTCTCCGCCGCGATCCTTCCGGGAATCTCCGGGTACTTCGTATCCAGAAACTCAAACAGCTCCTTCTCAAAGCGGAGAATCTCGCTCACCGGAATATCCAGCAGATATTTCTTCGTGGCCGCGTAAATGATGATAACCTGATACTGCACCGCCATGGGCTGGTACTGGGGCTGCTTCAGAATCTCCTTTACCCGCTCGCCCTGGGCCAGATTTTCCTTGGTGGAATCATCCAGGTCCGAACCGAACTGGGAAAATGCCGCCAGCTCCCGGTACTGGGCCAACTCCACACGGATGGGGGCGGCGATCTTCTTCATTGCCTTGATCTGGGCCGCTCCTCCCACCCGGGATACGGAGAGTCCCGCGTTGATAGCCGGCCGGAAGCCTGCGTTAAACATCTCGGTCTCCAGATAAATCTGGCCGTCCGTGATGGAAATTACATTTGTCGGAATGTAAGCCGACACGTCACCCGCCTGGGTCTCGATAATCGGCAGGGCCGTCAGGGAGCCTCCTCCCAACTCCTCAGAGAGACGGGCCGCCCGCTCCAGCAGTCTGGAGTGGAGATAGAACACGTCACCCGGGTACGCCTCACGTCCTGGCGGACGCTTCAGCAGCAGGGACAGGGTACGGTAAGCCGCCGCATGCTTTGACAGATCATCATAGATAATCAGCACGTCCTGGCCGCTCTCCATCCATTCCTCGCCGATGGCGCAGCCGGAATAGGGGGCAATGTACTGCAGCGGAGCCAGCTCACTGGCCGTGGCGGATACCACCGTGGTGTAATCCATGGCTCCGTACTCCTCCAGCGTCTTCACCAGGTTGGCTACGGTGGAGGACTTCTGTCCGATGGCCACGTAAATACACTTTACGCCCTGGCCCTTCTGGTTAATAATCGTATCAATGGCAATGGCCGTCTTTCCGGTCTGGCGGTCTCCGATGATCAGCTCACGCTGGCCTCTTCCGATGGGCACCATGGAATCGATGGCCTTGATACCGGTCTGAAGCGGCGTATCCACCGCCTTTCTGGAAATAACACCGGAAGCCACCCGCTCGATCCGGCGGTACTTGTCCGCATGGATGGGGCCCTTGCCGTCGATGGGCTGTCCCAGGGCATTTACAACGCGCCCCAGCATCCCGTCTCCCACAGGAACCTCCACCACTCTGCCCGTGGTCTTTACGATATCTCCCTCGCTGATATCATTACTGCTGCCAAGGAGCACCGCGCCCACATTGTCCTCCTCCAGGTTCAGTACCATGCCGTACACTTCATTCGGGAACTCCAGAAGCTCACCCTGCATGGCCTTCTCCAGGCCGTAAATTCGGGCGATACCGTCTGCCACCTGGATCACTGTACCAGTATCCGACACTGCGATTTCGGAGGAGTATCTCTGAATCTGTTCCTTGATTACGGAACTAATTTCCTCTGGTCTTAAATTCATGAGGCTGTCACACCTTCTTTCTCGCTTTCTAGTGAAATCTTCATAAGGCTTCCCGTGAGGGCCGAAAGCTTGCTGCTGATGGTGCTGTCCACAATCCGGTCACCGATACGGATCAGCAGTCCACCGATCTTGCTCTCATCCACCTTATATTCGATCTCCATTGTCTCATATTGGGTCGTATCCAGAAGCCTCTTTTCAATCCTTCGCTTCTGCTCCCCGCTAAGAGGAATCGCTGAGGTCACCTCCGCAATTCCAATCTTCTTATATTCCTTCACCCTTGCAATAAAATATGCAAAAATAGCCGGTAAATCCCTGTATCTTCCCTTTGTTACCACAATTCTCAAAAAACCTGTGAGGGCGTCGGATATCCTGCCCTTGAAAACATCCTCCACCACCTGGAGCTTATTTTCCATGGGAATCTCCGGATGGATCATGATCTTTTCAAAGTCTCTATTTTCCTTCAGGACAGCCTCCAGCATGGTTACCTCTTCCATCAGACTGTCCACCTGGTTTTCCTCCACGGCAAGCTGAAACAGCGCATCCCCATAGGTTTTGGATACTAGCTTTGCCATGTCTGATCACCTATCTCCTTCAATGTATCGTTAATTAACGAATCCTGGATTTCGATATCGATCTTCTCGCTGACCATCTTTCCCGCGATCATGGATGCCACGGTGATGATCTCTTTCTTTATGTCATCCTGTGCCTTCTTCATCTCCAGCTCAGCCTGCTTGTTAGCCCTCTGGATGATGCCGGCCGCCTCCTCCTTGGCTCCCTCAATGATTTTTGACTCATTTTCCAGGGCCTTCTTCCTGGCGGCGCTGAGGATGGCGTCCTCCTCCTGATGGATCAGGCGGAGCTTATTCTCATACTCCTTCCGGAGCGCGTCCGCATCCTCCTTGGACTTGGCAGCGGAATCGATATCATTTTTCACTCTATCCTCACGCTTCTTCAGCATTTCCCGGGCCGGATTGAACAGCAGATAGGACAAGAATGTAAACATCACAAATACCGCAATGGCCAGAAGCACCGCGTCATGGAGAAGCTGTGGGTCAAGGTTAAATAACCGTTCCAAGATTTCGCCTCCTTTCGCTTTTTATTAAAGTTATTTTCCTCCGGTGATCAAAGCTTTCCGATCAGCGGATTTGCGAATAAGAGGATGAATGCGATCGCCAGACCGTAAAGACCGGTGGTCTCGGCTACGGCCTGTCCAAGAAGCATGGTGGAGGTGATGTCACCCTTCGCTCCCGGGTTGCGTCCCACCGCGGACGCGCCGTGACCCGCGGCGATACCCTGTCCTACACCAGGTCCGATACCCGCGATCATCGCAAGACCTGCTCCGATTGCGGAACAAGCTAAGATTAAGCCTTCGTTTGTAATCCCTTCCATAATTAGTAACCTCCTGTATTTTTTAATTTTTTTAAGTAGAAACAAATGTTACAGCTTTGCCGTTTTTACTCCGCCTGAGGTATCTTGTCTGATACAAATACCATGGTCAGCATACAGAACACATACGTCTGTATCGCTCCCGAGAAAACGTCAAAATAAATGTGAAGAAATCCCGTCCAGCCGATGGCGAATTTAGAAAGCAGCGAGTAGATCAGGGACATCATAACAGTACCTGACAGCACGTTTCCGAAAAGACGCAGCGACAGGGAGAAGGGCACCGCTATTTCTCCGATCAGATTGATGGGAAACAGAAGCGGCAGCGGCTGAAACAGTCCGGTGAACGCTCCCAATTTATTGTACTTGATATTATTGTACTGAATCATGCCAAAGGTAATCAAGCCAAGGGGCAGCGTCACACCGTAATCTGCCGTAGGCGGTCTCAGCCCAAACAGTCCCGAAATATTACTGATCAGGATAAAAATAAAAATTGTACCGATATAATTCCGGAACTTCTTCGCATGGACTCCCATGCTTTTTTCCACCATGCCGTCCAGCATCTCCACGATCATTTCCACCACATTCTGGAAACCGGTGGGATACTCACTCGCATGGCTGATTTTGATTCTCGCCGCCACTGCGAACACAAGAATGACCAGCATGACAATCAGAATCGCGACGTGTGTCGTGGTGATCCAGAAGGTCTGGCCAAACAACTCATAGCTGAATATGCCATGAATCATAAAATCTACATCTGAGCCTGAGGATGCCAGCAAATTTACAGTCTCCACGTTTCATCCTCCTTTCTGTAGTAATTTATTAAATTTTTTATCTAAAACCTGAAAAGCAGGTTTTATTCCATTTTTTTGTCTGATTCTTTTTTCATAAGCTTTCCGTTGACGCGATGGATCAGCGGCTGCAAAAAGGCTCCGAATTTCAGACAGAGCACCCCCACAAAGGTGGCCATCACATAGCCCAATTTGAAATAAGTCACCACTCCCGCTACCGCAAGTATAACCACTGTGCGCACCACATATGCCTTGCGCATATATTTTTCCGCGTCACCCGGGGACATATCCAGCGCCCGGTCGATGGAACGATACATGTGGACCGCTAAGAAAACCGCCGTGGCGATCCCGATCCAAAAGCCTGCCGCAAAGGGCGCCAAAAAACCGGATACCAGAATGGCCACTGCCTGGATCAGCAGCCCCACAACCAGAACACCAGCAATCAGCTCACTGAGCGTCTCGTTTATCCTTTTTCCCATCCTGATGCCTCCCTTTCGAATCTGACCATCCCATCCGCCTGATCAGCAGCCAGGTATTTCTCGCTCCCGCCAGAATACCTAAAATCAGCAGCACCGCTGTGGTGGACCAACCAAACCGCTCATCCAGCCAGTTTCCCACAAAAGCACAGAGAACCACCGGAGCCAGCATACTGATTCCCAGCTGGGTCACCATGGCAAGAGAACGCGCGATATCATTTTTTTGCTTTATTTTCAACGCCTCCTTAGATGCTTTTTTCCACTATTATTTTATGAAAATATTAAAAACCATACTACCATATCTTAATGTATTTTGGGTATTTTGTCCAGTTTTTTGTATAAAAAAAACGGAAGCTTAACTCTTCGGGCCCTTCTCCGGCACAGAATTCATTTCCCGCAGAATCTCCATTACCGTGAGCAGCGTCACCGGTCCCAGAAGGACTCCTGCAGGGCCAAAGAGATAAAGACCGGCGTAGACCACCACTACCATCACAAAGGGATAGATGCCCAGCTTTGCGCCGATCAGCCGGGGCTCCAGAAATTCCCTCGCCACATAGGTCACCAGAAACAGCACCACATACCCGGCGGCCAGCCCATAATTTCCCCGGATCAGCAAAAACAGGGCCATCGGAATCAACACGGTGCCGGTACCGATGAAGGGCAGCGCGTCCATCAGGCCGATTGCGATCCCCAGCAGCAGAAAATAAGGATTCCCCAAAAACCACAGGCCTGCCGCGCAGATCAGAATCACCACCAGTATGATCATCATCTGGGTCTTCATGTACATTCCCCCCTGCCTCCACATCCGTTCTGTCACGTTGTGAAAATGCCGGTACAGACTGTACTCCTCCAGGCTGGCCTTCATTTTGTCATAATCCTTCATCAGCAGAATCACCGCCACAAAGAGCATCAGCAAAAAAAGTCCCGCGTCCATCAATTTTTTCAGGTAACGGACAGAATGATTCAGTACCTCGGGGACAATATATACCCGGATCTGCTCTGTGGCATGATTCAGGCTGGTATAGACGAAATTCCTCATCTCATTTACCTGTATTCCTAGGCTCCTCTCCGCCATCAGACAGCAGTGATCGATGACCCCGCAGAAGCAGTCATAATAGTAATCAAAATTTAACGCGATCTTTTTGATCTGTCCCATCAGCAGACAGTAGGCGTAGTAAAACAGCACCGTGCAGAGAGATAACAGAACCACCATCAGGATCGAAACAATGATCTCCTTTTTCCAGCGCACCCTTTTCTGAATTTTCTCCGTCACCGGATTCAGCAAATGTACCAGCACATAGGAAATCAAAAAGGGGATCACATAGGGCAGCAGATATTTCATGACGAAATATACCGCATATGTGACTCCCACAACCTTCAGCAGCTTTTTTCCCTCTGTCATGTCTCCGTACCTCCCGCTTCCTCTGTACTGAAAATCCCATACGGTTAGTATAACGGATTCATTCATTCCTTATTCCGGCTCTCTCAAATTTTTCATTTCTGTCTTCTTTCCTACTCGAACAGGCGAAACGCCGGATTTTCCGGCTCTGTCCGAAACTCCATTTTTTTCTTTGTGGCAGGATGCCGAAAGCTCAGGAAAACGGCGCAGAGAGCTAAAGACGCCGCCGGATCCCCCTCAAACCGGAAGCTTTCCCAGTCTTTATGATATTTTCTGTCTCCATAGAGCGGCAAACCCGCGTGAGCCATCTGGACCCGGATCTGATGGTGGCGCCCCGTCTTCAGATCGATCTCCGCCAGAAGATAGGCGCAATCAGTATTTTGTGAAGGCAGCGCCTTCAAAATCCTGTAACTCAGCTCCGCCCGCTTTGCGTCCTTCCTCTCCTTGGATACCACCTGTGAGGTATTCGTCCTTCCGTCTCTCCAAAGATAGTCCGTCAGAGTGCGGGATTCTCCGGTTTTCCCTTCCGCCTCCGGCTCCATTTTTGCGCAGCACACTGCCCGGTACACCTTCCGGATCTCTTTGCCGCTGATCTGCCTTCCAAGCTCCGCCGCCGCCCGCCGGTTCTTTCCAAATACCATCACTCCCTCCACCGGCTGATCCAGACGGTGCGCCACATAAATTTCTTCTTGTCCGCCCTTTCGTTTCAGATCCCATTTTTTCTCCGCCAGATAATTGTTCAGCTCACTGACCATATCCTTCTGTCCCAGCCTGGCGCTCTGCACCGGCAGCCCCGCCGGCTTCCGGCAGACCAGGATATCCACATCCTCATACAAGATTCCGTCCATTTTTCCACACTTCCTCTCTTTATCCACAGAAAAAGGGCGGTCATTTTCCACAACCGCCCCTGCTCTCACAGCTTAAACCGATACCCAACTCCCCAGATCGTCTCAATATACTGAGGCTTTGAGGACTGCTTTTCGATTTTTTCCCGGATCTTCTTGATATGGACCGTGACTGTGGCAATGTCCCCGATGGACTCCATATCCCAGATTTCCTTAAACAGCTCCTCCTTCGTAAACACATGGTTCGGATTCTGAGCCAGGAAGGTGAGCAGGTCAAACTCCTTTGTGGTAAAGGTCTTCTCCTCCCCATCGATCCACACCCGCCGGGCGGTCTTGTCGATCTTGATGCCCCGGATCTCCACGATATCATTTGCCTGCACATTGCTGTTCACCAGCCGCTCATACCGGGCCAGATGAGCCTTCACCCGGGCCACCAGCTCACTGGGGCTGAAGGGCTTTGTCATATAATCATCCGCTCCCAGCCCCAGGCCCCGGATTTTGTCAATGTCATCCTTTTTCGCCGACACCATAATCACAGGAACATTCTTTCGGATACGGATCTGACGGCAAATCTCAAATCCGTCCGTCCCCGGCAGCATCAGATCCAGAATAATCAGGTCAAAATCCTCCTCCAGTGACCGCTTCAGCCCCAGGTTTCCGTCATTCTCGATCTCCACCTCAAAGCCGGACAGCTCCAGATAGTCCTTCTCCAGATCCGCAATCGCCACCTCGTCTTCCACAATTAAGATTTTACTCATTCATGGGTACCTCCTGATATTTTCTGATTACAAAACACATGGTAGTACCTTCTCCCTGCTTGCTGTTTGCCCAGATCCGGCCGCCATGGTCTTCTACAATTTTTTTCACAATGGACAATCCGATGCCGCTGCCCCCCTGGGCCGAATTGCGGGAGGCGTCCGTGCGGTAAAACCGGTCAAACACGGACACCAGCTCCTTAGCCGGAATCCCCTTTCCGTTGTCCTCGATCTCCGCCTGGATAAAATCCCCCGCGTCCTTGACCCGAAGCTGTACATATTTCTTCGGCTTATCCATATATTTTACGGAATTTCCTACGATATTATTGATCACTCGGGTAAGCTGCTCCGCATCCGCTATGATCAGCGTATTGGGATCCACGGTATTGATGTAGGAAAAGTTGATGTCGCTGTCCCGCATCTCCAGTCCCACATCCTCGGCGCAGTCATCAAAATACTCCGCCACGTTGATCTTGTTAAAATTGTAAGGAATCCGGTTTGTGTCAATCTTGGAATAAAAGGTCAGCTCATTGATAAGCCGGTCCATATCGTTGGCCTTGACATAAATGGTCCGAATGTACCGGTCCATCTTCTCCGGGGTGTCCGCCACCCCGTCCATGATTCCCTCCACATATCCCTTCACCGCCGTGATCGGCGTCTTCAGATCATGGGAAATGTTGCTGATCAGCTCCTTACTCTGGCGGTCAAAATCCTCCTTCTCCTCCGCCTGGGTCTTCAGCCTCTGCCTCATTTCATCAAAATCCCGGCAGAGCTGGCTGAATTCGTCCTTTCCCGTGGCCTTCAGCTCAAAATCAAAATCCTCCTCCTTGATCCTCTTTGTGGCTTCACTCAGCTTCTTCAGCGGCGCGTTGATCCCCGTATAAATCCAGGCCACCAGAATGGATGCCGTAAAAAATAAAATCACCGCGACAGACACAAACAAATCAAGGATCAGACGTCTCGTCTGCTCCAAAATCTTTTGAGCGGAGGAAATAATGAAGATACTTCCCTCAGAATGATCCTCAAACTCCACATCCAGCTGCTTTACAAAGGCCTTCACATCCTTTCCAATGTAGGAGCCTCCGTCGGGGGCGCTGCTGAATTCCCGAAAGGCGGGAAGCTCATTGAACAGCTTTGTCACATCGCTCCCCGAGCCGTTATAATAGACCGTTCCGTCTATCCGGACCAGAAGATAAGAGTATTTGCCGTTCAACTCTTGATTGATCTGATCAAGATATTCCTTATCCAAAAACTGCTCCGCATCCTCAGCCGCCTTTTTTTTCAGTTCCTCAAATACGATCTGTGTGGACTTTCCGATCAATTGCATGGTATCCGAAACAGTCTCCAATGATATGGCCACTCCATAGCTGTCCTCCAGCACCTGGAGCTGATGCTTCGAAAAGCCAAAAAAAGCCAAGCTTGTCATAAAGACCGGAACAAGAATAACCACAAAAAAAGCTATCATTAATCTCGTCTTTAACTTCATAGTATCACCTGCTCCATTCTCCCGGCGCTCCTTTGGGAGCTCTCAATTAAAAAAAGTATAACATACAGACTATTCCATTTCATCTAAACAAAAAAAATTCTTTCTAAAAATTTTATAAACTCCTCCAACGTTTTTTTGACGCAAAAAACGGCCTTTGAGCCACATATTCCTATGTGCCCCAAAGACCGTTTCTCCTCCTTGGATGCTTACAGATACTTTTTCAGCTCCTCCGCTTTGTCCAGCTTCTCCCAGGGCAGATCCAGATCATTGCGTCCAAAGTGGCCGTAGGCAGCCGTCTGCTTATAGATGGGGCGGCGCAGATCCAGCATCTTGATAATTCCTGCCGGTCTCAGATCAAAATTCTCCCTCACGATCTCAGTCAGCTTCTCATCCGACAGCTTTCCTGTCCCGAAGGTATCGATCATAATCGAGGTGGGTCTGGCCACGCCGATGGCGTAGGAGAGCTGAATCTCGCACTTGTCCGCCAGGCCTGCCGCCACAATATTTTTCGCCACATACCGGGCCGCATAGGCCGCGGAGCGGTCTACCTTTGTGCAGTCCTTTCCTGAAAAGGCTCCGCCGCCGTGTCTCGCGTATCCGCCATAGGTATCCACGATAATCTTCCGGCCCGTCAGACCGCTGTCCCCGTGAGGCCCTCCAATGACAAAACGCCCCGTGGGATTTACAAAGAACTTTGTATTTTCATCCACCATATCCAGGGGAAGGATCTCATCAAATACATACTTTTTGATATCCTCATGAATCTGCTCCTGACTCACATCCGGGTCATGCTGGGTGGAAAGCACCACCGCATCCAGCCGGGAGGGCTTTCCGTTCTCATCGTACTCCACCGTCACCTGGGTCTTTCCGTCGGGGCGAAGGTAGGACAGTGTGCCGTCCTTCCTCACCTTTGTGAGCTGGAGAGCCAGCTTGTGGGCCAGTGAGATGGGATAGGGCATATACTCCTCCGTCTCATTGGTGGCATAGCCAAACATCATTCCCTGGTCTCCCGCGCCGATGGCCTCGATCTCGTCGTCGGTCATGGTCTTTTCCTTCGCCTCCAATGCCTGATCCACACCCATGGCGATATCCGCCGACTGCTCATCGATGGCCGTAATCACCCCGCAGGTATCCGCGTCGAATCCATACTTTCCTCTGGTGTATCCGATCTCCCGCACCGTCTCTCTGACGATTTTCTGAATATCCACGTAGGCATTTGTGGTAATCTCACCCATCACCAGCACCAGTCCAGTGGTGGTGGCTGTCTCACAAGCTACCCGGCTCATGGGATCCTGGGCCAGCAGCGCGTCCAAAATCGCGTCAGAAATCTGGTCACACATTTTATCCGGATGTCCCTCAGTCACCGATTCCGAAGTAAATAATCTCTTGTCCATACTAAGCTTCCTTTCTGTTTTGGCTGCTTTTCTTTCTTCCGGGGGAACGAACAGCCGCCGTAGCCGCTGTTCTGAACTACTAGACAAAAAAAGAATCCACCAAAAAGGCGGACTCAATAAATCAATCATCAAATCCCCTTATTGTTCGAGTCTACTCGCTCAGGTTGGCACCTTCCGTCTCCGGGGTTGCCGTGGCTTCACAGATCCTATGTATCTCCACCACTCTGAATAAGAGAAAAGCATCTTTTCCATTTGTTCACGTATAAGCTACAGCGTTTTATGAGGTTTGTCAAGTGATTTTAGAATCTTTTCATATTTTTCCAGTTTTTATTTTTCAAATATAAAAATGTTTATTGATAAAAAAACTTCTTGAATCTTATAAGTAAAAGTGTTATAGTATTCATAGGAAAGCAACCGCCCACAAAGTGGTTAGCCTCCAGTTTGGTTTTTAAGCCTACCTAGACGGCCAAGTACAAGGTAGGCTTATTTATTTTCGCTTGTTGATCCTATTATCAATATAGGCAAGCAGCGCAATCAGGAATGACCCGCCAAGGAACAGCAGGCTTAATACTTCATATGTATCCATCCGCACCACCTCCCTTCTTTTTCAAGTCTGGGAGGCTTACCACCTTGCAACACGGTTGCTATCCAAAAGTATAGCACGCTATACTTTTTTAATCAATATTATTTTTTATATTTATTTTATAAACCGCTCCACAATATACTGATTCGCCTCCAGCTCCGCCCGGTCATCCAGGGGCTCCAGCTTCGCCTCCCCGTATTTCCGTTCCAGCGCTCTCTTGATCAGCAAATCACAGACGTGAGGGTTTTTCGGAAGCAGCGGACCGTGGAGGTATGTGCCGATCACATTCTTGTACATCACGCCCTCCTCCCCGTCAGTCCCGTTATTTCCCATTCCAAACAAAACCTTCCCCAGGGGCCGGTTTCCATTAATGTAGGTTCTCCCTCCGTGGTTCTCAAAGCCCACGATCGGCGTTTCAAAATCCTCGTTCCGGATCACAATATTGGAAATCAGCCTGGGACTCCCCTGCTCCGTGTAAAGATCCACCAGAGAAAGCCCCTCAATCCTGCCCTCATCAGTATCATAATAATGGCCCAGCAGCTGGTATCCGCCGCAAACCGCGATCACGACTCCATTGTCCTCCACATAATCCCGGAAGTCCTTCTGAATCCGCTTCAGCTGCTGGCACACCAGCATCTGCTCCCGGTCCGAGCCTCCGCCCAAAAGCACGATATCCAACTCCCCGAAATCAATCCGGTCCGTCAGCTGAAACTCCCGGATCTCAGCCTCAATTCCGCGCCACTCACAGCGCTTCCTCATACACTGGATATTCCCTCTGTCGCCGTACAAATTCAGCAAATCCGGATACAAATGCCCAATCCTAATTACCATAACCGTCTCCTAAGCTTCCCGTATTTTCCAAACTTAGCCCATCCCTTTGGGAAAGAACCTACTTCCGCATCCCCGCCAGAATCCCCCGGGTGGAAAACAGAGCCGTATAATTCACCAGCACATAAAGATTCCCGCAGCCATCCTCGATCCTTTTCCGAATAGCCGTGGCCACATCCGCCTCCAGCATAGCTGGAATATCCACATACTTCATCCTCAGCCCCATATCCCGGAATCGGATCCCGCTCACCGTGATGGACCGGATATTCTTCCGGGCAAACCGGTCAAAATCCACGTCCCACAGCCAGGAAATATCTGTCCCGTCCTGGGCATTGTCATTGATCACAATGATAATGTCCTTCTCTTTCTCATCCTCCATCACCGCCGAGATATTCTGATTAAATCCCGCCGGGTTCTTCGCCAGATTCAGGATCACATGGGTCCCCTGGATCACAAACTCCTCCATCCGCCCGTTCTGAGGATTAAACTCCCGCAGCACCCGGTCAAAATTTCTCAATTCCATACCGGCTGCCCGGCCCGCGCTGTAGGCCGCCAAAATATTGTAAATATTATAAAAGCCCTTATAGTTGGCCTCAATATGACGAAGCTCTCCGGGACCGCCTGTCCCCCGCTCCTCCACATCAAACCCAAGTCCCCGACTCATATCGATATGAAGGGCCGCAAAGTCCGGCTCCGGCCGCTCAAATCCGCACTCCGGGCAGTGGTAGCTTCCCAGCTGGCTGTAATGATAAAAATCGTACCGGAGTCTGGCGCCGCATCGCTTGCAGAACCGCCCCTCCCGGATCTCACCAGGATTTTGTTCCTCAAACACCTGCCCCGGTATCCCGTAGGTCACATAATCGTTGCCGCTCTCCATGGCCAGATAAGCCGACAGAGCGTCGTCCCCGTTGACGATCACCTTCATATTCGGCGCCATCTTCATGGCCCGGTCCAGAATATTCATGGTAATGTCAATCTCACCATACCGGTCCAGTTGGTCCCGGAACAGATTAGTCAACACCATATAGTCCGGCTTAAAATGGGGAAAAATCCGCAGCGTGGACGCCTCGTCAATCTCAATGCTGGCATAATCCGCATCCAGACGCCCGCTGTTCTTCGCGGCAAGAACGAAGGCCGCCGCCACACCGTCCAGCATATTGGAGCCGGTGTGATTGCAGACCAGCTTCTTCCCCTCCGACTCAATGGCGGAGCAGAGAAGATTGTTTGTGGTGGTCTTCCCGTTGGTGCCGCAGACCACAAAAATCTTCTCCCTCACCTGGGCGGAGAGATCCCTGAGAATCCTCGGATCCATCTTCATCGCGATTTTCCCGGCCAGGGTCACGCCCTGCTTTCCCGCAAGGCGGCACCCCAGGCTTACCAACTTCGCCGTCCATATGGCTATCAGCCTTCGTACTCTCATAGACTACTCTTCCTTCTTCAGTTCTTCCTCCAGCGATTTCAGCGTATCCTCCTCCGTCTTCCGCCCGGAATCCTTTACCCTGGCAATGCTGGCCACTCTCGTATCCGTATCCGGGTCAATGCTCATCAGCTTCACACCGCTGGTCACCCGGCCCAGAATGGAAATATCCTCACAGGGAATCTGAATAATGATCCCTTCTGTGCTGATCATCATGATCTCATTGTCCCGGTTCACCGCCTTCACTCCCACGACAGCCCCGGTCTTCTCCATGATCTTGTAGCACTTGACGCCCTTTCCGCCCCGGTTCTGGGCAGTGAAATCACTGACAGGCGTCAGCTTGCCCAGCCCAAGCTCAGAGGCGATCAGCAGATACTCACCCTGAGTATCCAGCTGCATTCCCACCACCTCGTCGCCGTCCGACAGGCTCATTCCTATGACGCCCATGGTCACCCGGCCCGTACTTCTCACATCCGTCTCGTGGAACCGGATGCACTGTCCGTACTTCGTCACCAGCAGGATGTCCTTTTTATTATTTGTGAATTTCACCTCAATTAATTCATCATCCTCACGGAGACTGATGGCAGCCAGTCCAGTTTTTCTCACATTGGCAAAATCCGTGATGGGCGTCTTCTTGACGATTCCATTCTTCGTCGCCATAAACAGGAACCGGCCTTCCTTGTACTCCTTAATGGGAATCAATGCCGTGATCTTCTCCTCCGGGGCCAGCTGCAGCAGATTGATGATGGCAGTTCCTCTGGCCGTCCGGCCCGCCTCCGGTATCTCATACGCCTTCAGACGGTACACCCGGCCCTGATTCGTAAAGAACATCAGATAATGGTGGGTGGTGGTCATCAGCAGCTCCTCTATGTAGTCATCCTCCAGAGTCTGCATTCCCTTGATCCCCTTGCCGCCCCGGTTCTGGCTCTTGAAATTATCCGGCGTCATCCGCTTGATATATCCCAGCTTCGTCATGGTAATCACTGACATTTCATCGGGGATCAGATCCTCCGTGGAAATATCAAAGGCGTCAAATCCGATGGAGGTCCTTCTGTCATCTCCATACTTTTCACTGATCACCGTAATCTCCTTCTTGATCACGCCCAGCAGCAGATTCTCGTCCGCCAAAATCGCCTGATACTCCTTGATCTTCTCCAGCAGCTCCTGGTACTCCTTCTCCAGCTTCTCCCGCTCCAAGCCGGTCAACGTCCGCAGCCTCATGTCCACGATGGCCTGAGCCTGGGGATCGGTCAGTCCGAACCGTTCCATCAAGCCCGCCTTTGCGATCTGTGTATTTGCGGACCCCCGGATAATTTTGATCACCTCGTCAATATTGTCCAGGGCAATCAACAACCCCTGCAAAATATGGGCCCGCTCCTCCGCCTTATTCAGCTCGTACTTCGTCCTTCTGGTGACCACATCCTCCTGATGGCGGATATAATGAGTCAGCATCTCATGGAGATTCATGATCTTCGGCTGAGTCCCCACCAGGGCCAGCATGATCACGCCGAAGGTATCCTGAAGCTGGGTATGCTTGTAGAGCTGATTCAGGATCACGTTGGCGTTGGCGTCCCGGCGCAGCTCGATGTTGATTCTCATTCCCTCCCGGCTGGACTCATCGGTGATGGCTGTGATGCCGTCAATGCGCTTGTCCCGCACCAGCTCCGCCATCTTCTCGATCAGTCTGGCCTTGTTCACCATGTAGGGAAGCTCCGTCACGATAATCCGGCTCTTTCCGTTGGACATGGTCTCAATATTTGTGATGGCCCGCACCCGGATCTTTCCCTTTCCGGTGCGGTACGCCTCCTCGATGCCTTTCGTTCCCAGGATCTGGGCTCCCGTGGGGAAATCCGGCCCCTTAATGATGTCCATGACCTCCTCGATGGTGGTCTCCCTTCCCTCCTCCACCCGGTTGTCGATGATCTTCACCACGGCGGAGATCACCTCCCGGAGATTGTGGGGCGGAATGTTGGTGGCCATACCCACGGCAATTCCGGTGGTTCCGTTCACCAGCAGATTCGGAAAACGGGAGGGCAGCACCACCGGCTCCTTCTCCGTCTCATCAAAGTTCGGGGCGAAATCCACGGTATCTTTATTGATATCCGCCAGCATCTCCATGGAGATTTTGCTCAGTCTGGCCTCCGTATAACGCATGGCTGCGGCGCCGTCCCCGTCCACGGAGCCGAAATTTCCGTGTCCGTCCACCAGGGGATACCGGG